>JBGSVX010000566.1:0-1732 GCA_041752795.1 Terrimicrobiaceae bacterium | reverse complement strand
ATCCACCACGTCCAGCGGCGCCTCTCCACGGCTTCAAGCATCAGCAGGAGAAGCAGTGGCCAAAGCGCCATGGAAAACATGTAACCGCGCAATTCGATGGCATATCGCACATGCCAGGGATGGATCGCGAGAAGCAATGCCGCCGCCACCGCCGCCCTGGCAAAGCCCAGCCGCCGCAAAAGGAGCGCTAGGAAAAGAATCGAAAGAAGAGCTGCCCCCAGCACCGGAATGCGCATCACCGGTTCGCTCAAACGCAAACCTCCGGGCTTCACAAGCGCTTTCCATGTGTCGTGACTGATTCGTGAGAGGACCGCCTGTAGATGGTGGTTGTTTGGGATGCGGTAATAAAAAAATGTGTCCCGCCACTTCGGGGTTTTCCATTTCAACGACCCGTCCTCCTGCTTGCGCAATTCGCCATGAATGAGATGGCGCACGGTGGAGTCCTCATCATCCCATAGGCTTTGATTGATCCGGATCAGGCCCTGAATGCCGGTGATGGTCAGGGCAAGTACAACAACAGGCCAGAACCACCGCGGCGATGGCGCACAGGAAAACCAGGATGTGGCCCTCGCCTCGCGGGTTGGGGTCGCCCAGCATTTTGCGGTGAGAGCTAGAACAAGAACCGGGATTAAATTGATGGCCGCCGCCCACCAGGAATACGTTCCCACGTGAAAGGTCAGCCAACTGATCTCGTCTTTAGACAAGTTCCATGGTTTCGGACTGCCAATCAAAAACACAAGGATTCCCGCGGCCAGCAAGGCAAGCCCGGCAGTCACAAGGTGCCAGGGTTTTAGTTTGGAAGAGCCGATGGGCATGGGAAGTTGGTGATATCCGGGATCATCGGCTGGAAGCCGATGCCACATGTTCAAAATGCATGGATGATTTTTTCAAAAGCCGGATTGGCGGAAAGCTCGGCGAGTCTCCAAATCAGGGGAAGCGCGAGCAGGACATGGAAGGTATTGAGGGCGATGACCCGCGCTGGGGAATTTGCAGCGGCTTTTGCAGCGGCAAAAAATGACCACAAGAGCGGGATATAAAACATCATCACAAAGCGCGCTCCGTGGCCAATGACGTGATACCAGCCGTAGGCGAGGGTGTAGAGGCAGAAGACGCCGGTGCCAAAGAGCAGGTATGCCATTCCGCCGGGGTTGGTGAGCGGTACCCCGCGGGCCGCAAGGATCATGCCTGCTGCAAACAGCCCGCAAAAAACCAAATACCAGCCCCTTGCCGGAAGGATCATTCGTTTTGGGCGGGATTTGCTCTCCGCTTTCCATGGAAGTTTGCCATCGGGAACCAGCAATTGTTTGAGTTTGGTAAGAGTTCCCACGGAGAGCCTTTCGATGGCAATAGCGGGAGAATTTCTTCGAAAATAATTTCCTAATGTGGGGCGTTCCTCCTGAGGCATCTGGGCGAGGGCAGCCTTTGTGCAGTTTGCATATTTCTGCACGCAAGTTTCCCAGTTGTCCGCCCAGAACCAGAAGGAGGGTGTGTTGTAAAAGGGTTCCCCGAAAGTTTTTGAAGACATGACCATGCGCGGAGAGATGATCACAAAAAACGTGGCAAACAGAATGACCAATCCAATGAGGGCGGTGGCTGGTTTCCAACCCCCAGGCAAAACCCAATCCGGCCGCCTTTTCCAGAAAACTTCGATGGCAGACAGAGTCATGAGAAAAGCCGAGAAGACTCCAAGGAATGGTCCGGTGCTGGGTTTGGCGAGGTAGGAGAGACCTGC
>JBGSVX010000565.1:0-4379 GCA_041752795.1 Terrimicrobiaceae bacterium | reverse complement strand
ATGTCGCGTGCTCCGGTGACTTTGGCAGCAAACAATTCCGGATGCTGCCGGTCCACGAAGGTGGGCTGTTCGTAGCCGGCCCATGTGTCGGTGCGGCTGCCTGGAGGATTGTCTCGATTGGCAGAATCTGTGACGCCGGGGGGCACAGTGCCATTCAGATCCACGCCTCCATCCAGTTTGAGCATGATATTGTGTGCCGAACCATCCGCCCTTGCGATTATCGTGAGCGGAGAACCGGATTTCACAACCGGCACGCTGGTTTGATACGTGTAAGGAGCGGGTGTTACCCCGGTCGGATAGCCCCGGTTTGGAAGTCCATTTGGATTAAACGCCTCGTCGCCATCTGGACCGTCCTTGCGCGTGACTGTGATCTGGTCCACTTCGCGTCCACCCTGATACAGCGAAACCGCCGACGATGGCCACAATGCGGAAAGCTCCGGCGTCCGGTAACCAAACACAAAATAGCCACCAGGTGGGACGATCGTGGATCCCAATTCGCTGCCCCACTTGTAAAACCCAACCTGATTCGAGCCATTCGGGCCGGTTGCGTATTGATAGAGATAGGCACCCGCGGGGAAACTGTGGGAAAAGCTGCGGGACTGACCCGATGCGTTGTTGTCGTTCATCATCACGACCACTGTCACTTCGTCGGCGGCATTTCCCACCCGTGTGGTTCCATCCGGGTTCCGGTTATCCCGGCGTTCGTAGGCAAGAAAATCGCTGTCACTCTTGAGTCCCTGCTGGAGACCTCGTGCGAAGTCCTGATGAATTTTCAGGAGGTTCGGGATGCGGGAGTCGGCGAATTGGCCGAGGAAGGCGGTGTTGGCGTGGCGCGGGAACGCGCCGCCGGATTCGCCGAGGGTTTCCGCCTGATAGTATCCATCCGTGTAAACAAGCCCGAGTCCTTCGCGAGTGTAATAAAGCGCGTGTTGGAGTTGACGCATGGCCGAGTAGTCGCTGTCGTGACTGTTGGCATGGGTCACTCCAAGGGCGGCCGTGAACCCGCCTCCGCCCGAACTGTCCAAGCCAAAGAGTGTGCCCCATGGGCTGCCGAGGGCACCATTCAATTTCGAGCGAAGCTCGTTGTCCACAAGGCGCATGCCTGCATCCCAATAGCCCGAGTAACCTGGAGGTGACCCCAAGTGTTCGCCAAATACCATAGCGTCGTTGCGTGGGATCTCCGTTTCGAAAACCGAATCCCGGTGTTTGTCCCAGTCGTTGAAGCCCCGGCTCATGTTGAACTGCCATTGCACCCCCCCGAGGTAACCGGCGTTGCTTGCATCTTTGGTGGCAGGGTTCTGATCGCCAAAAAAGTAATCCGGCACATGTTTGACCGCATCAAGCCGCAACCCGTCCGCCTTGGTCCGATCCATGAGCCACCTTGCCGCACGGATCAGATAGGCATTCACGTCCTCGGTGAAATATCCGGGATTTGCGGCAATGATTTCTTTGGTAATGCCATTATTCGGACCGAAGCCGACCCATGTGCCATTCGGAAGGCGGTCGTAGTATTCCGGGTTGTCCGGCTGCCGCACAAACGAATACTTGGGATGGTCATCCCCTTCGTTGCGGCCGAAGTTCGTATTGGGCGACTCGTGGGCAATATCTATCAAATCCGCCAACCCAAGGTTCTGCACCTGCCATGCACTCCCCCAATCGCGGGTGTTGTCCCATTTGCGGTAAAATCCATCTTCCGTGACCCGCAAATGAAAGTCCTCAGGCACCATGCCCGGGTAGATATTGATGGCGGTCTGCTCGTTGAAACCCGGCACATCAAACGCCCGGTGATTCATGATGTTATCAAAATAAATGCGGATTCCAAACCGGTGGGCCACTTCCATCAGATGAAGCAGTTCCGCTTCCGTGCCGTAGCGCGTCCGAACCGATCCCCGCTGGTCAATGCTCCCGAGATCGAAGGGGTCCCAGAGGTCATAACCGACAGAAAGCCCTCCACTCCCTTTGGTGGGTGGCGGCAACCAGATTGACGAATACCCCGCCTCGGCCAACTCCGGCATCTTGCGCGTGATCTCCGCCCAGCTCGTGTTGAAATATTGCAACATCGCCTCGGCTTCCACCCGTGCGCTGCACAGGATAAGCAGGAGTCCGGCAAGGACTCCACTTAGGGCAAGGTGGCGTAGGGATTTCATGGACTCCGGGGGTGTCAGGATGATACGAGGAAGAACCGCTCCGGGAGACAACCAGTTACATGTGTCGTCCGGTGGGGCTCATCTCAATCAGTTTCTGTGGTTTATCCAAGGTAGAGCAGATTCCGGATTGCACAAAACGAACTTAATTATACAGTTCAATAAACCAAGGGCGGCAAAGTCCGCTTTTTCCCCTATGTCCACACCGAATATGAGTGCCATTGCCCGCGAAGCAGGGGTTGGCAAGGCCACGGTTTCGCTCGCATTGCGCAACGATCCGCGCTTACGGTTGGAAACACGGGAGAGGATCCAGGAGGTGGCCCGCACGATGGGATATCAGGCCAATGCGGTGGTTTCCAGTTTGATGGCACAACTCCGGGGCAGCAAAAACCCGAAATTCCAAGCCACCGTCGGATTGATCAATGCCTCTGTCTCAAGGGACAGCCTGAGAACCAACGCGACCTTCAAATCGTGGAGCAAGGGCATCCGGGAGCGGAGTGCGGAGTTGGGCTATGTGTTGGACGAATTTTGGCTCCATGAACCCGGAGTGAGGCCTGAGCGGTTGGCGCAGATCTTAAGAACCCGGAATATCCGCGGCGTGATCATTGCCGGGGTCTTGGAACATCGTCAGCTTCCTGAAAATTTTCACAAACTCTGGAACGAGCTGGCCTGCGTGGTTGTTGGCATCCGCCCCGAGCAGCCGGCGCTCCACTTTGCCTGCAATGACCAGTTTTCGACCGCGATGCACACTGCACTGGAATTGGAACGCCTCGGCTACCGGCGTCCCGGCCTGGTGATCGACCCCATCATTGAAGAAAACATCGATTACCGTTTCAGTGCCGGGTTTTATGCAAGAAAACAAGCGTTTTGTTCAGAGGAACGGGTTCCCATGCTGGATTTTCGAGCCGACGGCGAGCAGGACTTCCGGGGGTGGCTCAAGAGCCACCGCCCGGACGTGATTGTCTGCACGCATCCGGAAATCCGGGAGTGGATTGCGAATGCAGGGATTTCCTGTCCGGGGGATATTGGTCTGGTTCATTTGGATGTGACTCCCGGCATGGAGGGTTGGAGTGGAATGAATCAGAACAATGACGCCGTGGGAGCGTTTGCCGTGGACATTGTCGTTGGCCAACTTCATCGCAACGAAACCGGAATTCCCGAGCGGCCCAAATGCATGATGATTGAAAGCCAATGGGTCCAGGGCACGACGGTTAGGTCAGTTGCTCCAAAGTCTTCAAAGTCCGCAAAACCTGCAAAAAAGGTCCCGGCCAAGGGGAAAATTCGAAAAGTTTCCAAATGATGGAAAACTATCGGAATCAATCAAGCCAGACCTCAACACGCCGGTTTTTTTCCTGACCCGCTTTCGTGCTGTTTGAAGCAATGGGCATGGCATCGCCCATCCCGAGGACCGCTGCGACGGGAACCCCTCGGAGCGCCATCTGCCGCGCCACCTCATCTGCGCGTTGCTGCGAGAGTTCAAGGTTGGAATCAGGAGAGCCCGAGCTATCTGAAAACCCCAGCAAGTAGATTTGTTTGTTTCGGTTTTCCGGTTTTGCCAAAAACCTCACAACCCGGTCCATGTCCCTAATGGCCTTGGCGTCAATTTCCGTGGAGCCCGGGCGAAAGCGGAAATTCACGCTGAGACGTCCCTGACTTTCCCCGACGATACGCGCATATTCAGGCGGCATTTTTTCGGATGTCTTCATGGGCTCGATTTCGACTTGTTGGGAAATGAAGCCAACGGACTCGACGATTTCCTGCCCATCCGGAGAAAGGGCAAACTCGACAAAAGGCATAATCCATGGGTGTTTGGGCACTCCCGGCGTGTAGAGGAACAGGCGGCGGGAAATCACATAGTCCTCAGTCGCCACGGTGAAGGGGCTTGGCATCATGCTCAAAGTGCCTTCATCTGAGAGTGCCAGCGCCTTGGAATTTCTCACGTAAGGCAACCCGATAAATCCAATTCCGGTTGGGTCCTGAGAGACTCGATCGGACAATTCATTGGAGTCTTCGAATCGGCTGGAATCCGGTCTCAGGCTCCGTTCCCCGAGAACAATCGATTTGAAGGTGTCATAAGTTCCAGACTTGTCATCCCTGGCATACAACGCAATCGGACCGGGCTTCCCGCCAACCTCGCTCCAATCACCAATCTCCCCGGCAAAAATTTTGGCAACCTGCGAAAGAGTCAGAGCTTGAACGGGGTTGGAATGGTTCACGATGACAGCGAGTCCGTCC
>JBGSVX010000564.1:0-4960 GCA_041752795.1 Terrimicrobiaceae bacterium | reverse complement strand
GACCCCTGTTCAAGAAAATTCAGGATGTCAGTCAGACCATGTCTTCAAGGGATTGCCAGAGGGCTTGGGCCCCCTGCACCTGGTCGCTTCATCACGCGGAGGAAATTATTGTTGAATTGGCATGGCCCTTCCCCTCGGGGGGGGTATTGGGGTAATTGAGTAAAAGAGATTCGGCCATGTGGGATCACCTCAACCCTCGTGTCATCTTCATCGGTGCCGACCCGTGTCATCCGTGGTTGAAAAATGCTCTAAGGCCACTCCGCGCTGGTTTTCCATTACGGGATTTAGAGGGTGTCCTGCACTTTTTGCTGGGGCGTTGCTGGTCCGGAAATGAATGGAATGCCAGCATGCCGGTCATATGACCGGCACCGGATCACTTGATCAAAACAATTTTTTGACAATTGAAACTCCAAGGGTTCAGTCGGCGGAAAAGAGGATGGGTTTGAGCAGGATCATATTGTCTGCGTTCCGCAGGACCTGCCTTGGGAAGCTGGCGGCCGGGGTGGTTTAGCAGCCCGAGTGCCTGCTTGTGGGCGTTAGGTCGATGAGCCCGGCTTGTTTCATTTTCGTGCAATGATGAAAATGCCAGCGATCATCAATGATCCTCCGGCTATCGTCTTCCATGTAATCTGCTCTTTGAGGATGAAATAAGCAAGGATCACCGCAACCAGCATGCTTCCCTTGTCAATCAGGGCAATGGTGGACACCTCTCCTTCCTTCAACGCCTTGTAATAAAATATCCAGGAAAGGGAGGTCGTCACTCCAGATAGACCGAGCCAGAAAAGATTATTTCCAGTCAACGCTGCAAGTTGGGATTGGGGAACCGCAAAAAAAGCAAAGCCCAAGACCAAAATGAACACAAATATGGTCCGAATGGTTAATCCGAGTTCACCGGAAATACCGGAAAGCCCCATCTTGGCGATCACTGAGGTGAAACCCGCGAAAACCATGGAAATAATGGCGTAAGTAATCCAAGGTTTCATGTAGGGATTTCTTTTTCTGCCGAAGTGAGTGGGAGATCATCGACAGGATGCCGATGCCACCTTGCCGGAGCTGTGGAGCTTTTTCTGTGACTTTGCGGGCTCAAGAAGAGATCAGTTGCGGATTGTGATGGTAACGGTCGGGGCAGCCGTTCCCCTATTTTTTCGTAAGTTTCGCGGATTTCGCGGGCAATGAGTTTTTCCTATTCCGTAACCCGAAGCATTGAGGAGGGGGACCTTGCGAAGAAGCGGGAATCATACATGGGGACCAGTTGGGTGGCGGGCCAGATGAATTGGCCGGCAGTGGTTGCGCGGGCCAGGACGGCGTAGGATGATGTGCCTGAGCTGAGAGCATCAAAGTAGAGGTTCGTTTGACGGTCCCGTATTTCGCTGTGGGAAAGACTAGCATAATTTTCGCCTTGGGGGATATCCACCACGGCAGAAATGAGGGCAAGGTTTGGATTGATCACTTCCAAGCCGGCAGGAATGGCATCTTCCAAGGCAACAAAACTTTGGGATTTGTCCGATGAGAAGCGATAGGAAACCAAAATTTCGTCTCCGAGTTTGAGCGGAGATTTTTCCGAACCATCGCGTGAGGGATCGGTGAGGTTTTTGATCACGCGTTCGATGCGGAGTCCCTTTGTGACGAGTGGTGTGAGGAGGTCATTTCCGCGATAGGCAGCGGATAGGACGTAGGAACCACCCGGTGTGGAGGGAAGTCCTGCGATGGCAAACCCGGTGAGTTTGGAAAGGTCCCGGTGGATCCATGCGGCGGCCGTGGTATTTTCCGAGATGGCATCCGGTTTGGGACGAATGGAAGACGTCCGCAAAACTCCCGGAGGCTGGGACTCCATGAGCGCGTTAAAGGCCACGAGCAGCCAGAGATTTTCCTGAGTGGACAAACTCTGAGATGATTCCATGAGCGCCATGAGCCGTTTGGTGAGCGCCTCGGGTTCCGTGTCCGGTTCAACGGCGAGCCGGGCCCACAGGCACATGGCTTCCGTGCGAGTCGCGGAGGAGAAGGTTGCCGGGTTGAATGAGATATCCGAAAACGCGTTGGGGAGTTCCTGAACGAGTTGTTTGCGCTCCTGAGGAAGGATGTCCAATTCGGTCATTCCAATAGCAAGCAGTGCCTTGGCCTCAGCGGTGAGGCGGTCACGAATGGCATACAATCCAGCGGCAGCGCCTTGCGCCGCAGATTTCTCAAGAGTTCCAGATTTCGCGAGCATCAAAAACGCAAAGGCCTGCAGGGAGGGCGTCGTGCCTTGGGTCCGTGCCTCCATCACCCGCGTGAGCGCGATGGGGAGGGCTTCTGCCAGTCGCTCGGGAACCTCCAGGCCGGCCTCCTCCGCATTCAGAACACACCATGCGGATTGCAGGGTCACATAGGTATTTCCCGTCGAGCCTCCAGGCCAGTAGGGCAACATGCCATCCGGAAGAAGCGAGTTCTCGAATTCGCGCAGGGTCGATTCAATGACCGCACGGTAGGACTCCTCCCGGCCTTCGGAGTTCGGCAGGTATTCCAAAAGGCGAGCGAGATTTGTGTAAAGCAGGAGCCTCGACGATTTTTGTTCAAAACACCCATGGGGGTATTCCAGCAGATACGGGATGCCCAACAACTTCGGAAGCCATGGGGAGGTGGAAACACTGACATCAAACTGCCCGCGCGCATTTTTCCATGATGCAGGCACCAATTTTTCCGGATCAAGGGATTTGCCGGGCAGGGCACCTCCCACGGATTCTTTCACGAGCACGACCGGTTCCTCCACCGGAAGAGAGACTTCCACGGAGTCCGATGGCAGGCCGGCCATTGCCACTTCAAATTTCACGGAAGCCGCACCGACAGACTTGGCCTTGGCACGGAATGTGACGACTACGGGCGTGTCTTTGGCTGCGGATTTTTCGATGGCAGCCTGTTCCAATAATTCGATTTGACCCACGGCCGAGCAACGCACTTTGACCGTGCCGGTGTCCATGGCCTTTTGACGAACCACCGCGCGAAGAACGAGATCGTCTCCCTCCCGCACAAACCGCGGCAGCGCTGGCTCCACGGTCAGTTTCCTTGAGACCACCACCGAGGCGTCTCCGGCACCAAACTGATTTTCCCGCGTTTGCCCCACGGCGATAAACCGGAACCGCGTGAGATTGTCCGGGGCTTCGCAGGCAAACGTGGCGAGCCCGTCCTTATTCGTTTTCACGGAGGGAAGCCAGAGGATGAGCGGTTTGAATTCTTTGCGTGTGAACGCCACATTTCCAAATTCATCCTCCCCTCCTCCTCCCACCACAAAGCCCTTGGACCGCAGCCAGGAATTTGGAATGCCATCCACATACGCCTTGAGAGCGGAAAAGGTCAGCACAGCATGCTCACGAAGTGGGAAAAACTTGGATTCGATGTCCGAGGGAAGCGACCAACCTCCCAGTTCCAAAATCGAATCATCCACACCATAGATCGCAAGGTCAGCACCCGCGACCGGCTGACCGCTGGCTTTGACACTTACTGTTCCGGAAATTGGAGTTCGGGGTTCGACCTCGGGTTGGTTCATGGCCACCGAAAGATCCAAACGGCGGGTCGGCGATTGCACACGCAGGTTCGTTGACCCAAACATTTCGCCGGCAAGCCCGGATTCCCCGCCGGGCCGGAGAACATAAACGGCCACATAGACATTGGGCTCATATTCGGGTTTCACCGGAATTTCGATGCGGGCCGTGTTTCCGGTCAGAGGCATCGTGAAGGTATCCATGATTCGGTCCGTTTCGATGCTGACCCACGCGATGCCCTCGGTTGGGGTAAGGGACGTGAGCACGGCGGTTTCGCCCACATTCCATGCACGGTCATCCGTGGTGCTGCCGCCGCCAAGTTGCAGAATCTTTGCGGAAGAGTCCCCTTCCACTGGAATTTCGGATTCACCTTCGCCGGCAACAAAAACTTCCGCGCTGACCGGCATGCCGCTCTGACCCGTGTGCGGGGAGAGCACGGCGACATAACGACCCGGTCCCTTCGTTTCGAAATCAAATGCACCCGGTTCCTTGAGGGTCATTTGCCCGGCCGGCTCGAAGAAATCGAAATTCCGGTAGCGATACACATTCGAGGCGAGACGTTCTTTCACCGACTTGGTGATGACTTTAAACAAGGAGACCTGAACGTCCTGAGGCGATTTCCCTTCAAACGGAAGCAGGGCATCCCATTCAAAAGGAATTTTGCCGTCCACAGGATCCAAGGATTTGATTCCAAGAAGGACATCCATCATCGGCACCTGAACGGTTTCGCCCCCGGTGATCGTTTGGCCGTCCGGTCCGGTGACATCAACCTTCCAAAAGACCTGGGATCTTGCCCGATTGCCGGAATCTGCAAATGGAGCCTGGCACTTGAGGATGACCTTGCCATGAAGGTCGAGCGTCGTTTCCCCGCTTACCTCGGCCATGAGAGACGGCTTCGGAGCCTTTTCCGCGTAGAGGTCCACTCGCGTCATTCCTGTCTCGTCTTGATCATTGTAATAACCATCCTCGGAGTCCCCGAACCAGACCGCTTTCCAAATGACCCGTGCGCCGGCATTGGGTGCACCATGAAAGTATTGGGACTGCACGGAGATCGTAGCTTCACCCGGGGTTTTGGCATCGACTTCCTCGCAGACCACCGAAAATGGCGGATTCCGGAACTCCTCAATTTGGAAGCGAGCCGCCTGGCCAAGGGTCACTCCCGCAAGTGATCCGGTCACCACAAACTCTCCCAGTCTGGAATCATCCGGCGGCGTCCACGTGCCATGCCATCCTCCGTTTTCATCAAGTTTGGACGTGCCGGAAGCGAAGACTTCCCGACCGTATGGCTGCGTGATTTGCCATGAGACAACTCCTTGGGCTGGCGGGACATTGATTCCATTTTTGATCTCCCTCACGAAACCTTTGAAATGAACGGTCTGGAGCGGACGGTAAAGCGGACGATCCGTGAATGTGTAAGCCCGGAAAGGCGGGTCTGTGCGCGA
>JBGSVX010000563.1:0-5813 GCA_041752795.1 Terrimicrobiaceae bacterium | reverse complement strand
CGACGCGATCGCCGATTTTCACTCGTTTCGTATGGTCGCCGACCGCGATAACCGTCCCGACCGCTTCATGGCCGGGAACAAACGGATAGGTTGTCATTCCCCAATCATTGTCCAGCATCGAGAGATCGCTGTGGCAGATGCCGCAACTCTCCACGGCAATCTCGACCTGCTCGTCTCCGAGCGGACTGAAGGTGAATTCAAAGGGTTGAAGCGGTTGCTTTGCGCTGGAAGCGGCGAGGGCGTGGATGGTGCTCATGGATTTGGTTCAGGTTTTTGACCTTTTGGTCTAAGTTTGGAAACTAGGTGTGGAAAGTTTGGGGTCTCCCCCAGGTTTTGGAATCAAGGCAGCGCGACAAGCTTGGGCTGGTAAATCGTAATGCCATTGTGCTCCCTCAGTTTTTGGAATCAAGGCAAAGTAACAACGGTCGGACGGAATAAGAAGCCGCAGATTCTGTCCCCCGCTTTTGATTTGCAGGATATTGATCGCAAGGACTTTTGTTTGTTTTGTCAGGGTTTCTTGACGGACATCGAAAGAAAGTGGCCATACATCAATTGACATATTCAGGATGTCGGACAAGAATATCCGACATGAATGTCTTCACTATTCGCGACCTTGACCGGACTCCGCGCAAGGTTCTCGATTTTTCGCTGCGTGAAGGCAGTGCGGTTGTCAGAGGGCGTTCTGGTGAGGCGTTTTTGATCACTCCTCTGGCTAAAGGTGCGGATGTGTTGCCCGACAAAAGGTTCGGGCGGCGCTGGATCGAGGAGCATACGGATTGGAGGGCGAACCGTTGCCGCAAAAAAGTCCCAGCATCGCAAGTCGCCGCGGTTGACCATCTCCTTGCCGGGGAATGAAGCCATACGCCGATTCAAATTTCTTTAGTCGGATTTACATCGAGACCGAATGGACCGATGAGGCGTCAAACCTTGTGGCGGGGTTTCTTTCGGAGGGGGTGCGGTTGCCCGTGCTTTGGTTGCATGCCGTGGAAGTGCGCAATGCCATCGAACTTTTTGTCTTTGCAGGGAAAAAATCTGGAGAGCGGATTGTGACATCAGAGGCTGCCGCGTTGGCACAAGCAAGATTCCGCATGGATTGCAGGCGCAACTCGGGTCCATACAAACAAACCACAATGGATTTGGGAGCATGGGAGGCGACAGCCGAGGAACTTACCCTCCGCCACTCGGCAAAACGCGGCTTTCGAACATATGACCTCCTCCATGTAAGTGCTGCGATCGAGCTGTCTTGCGACACGTTTTACTCCTACGACAAAAAGTGTAACGCCCTCGCTGCTCTGGAAGGATTGAAAACCCCGCTTGGGTGAAGTAGGGAACCCTCCTTCCCAACATTTTTTATTCCCCCGGGATCGAATCTGCCGCTTTGATGTCCCTTGCGATTTGGGTTTTTAGGTCGGCGAGGGAGGCAAACTTTGTTTCTTTCCGGAGGTGAGCGAGGAAAGAAATTTCGATGTCCTGGTGATAAAGGTCGCCGTGGTAGTCGAGGATATGGACTTCGAGGAGTCGTTCTCCGTCAGTCTCGACGGTTGGGCGGACGCCGATGTTGGCAACTCCACGGTATGGAGATCCATGGATGGTTGTTTGGATGGCATAGACGCCATCGGGGGGGAATTGCTCATTGTGGGCGCGCAGGTTTGCGGTGGGGAATCCGATCGTTTGACCCAGTTGGCGGCCTTTGATGACCGTGCCAAGAATTGAATACGGGCGGCCAAGGCAGCGGCGGGCGGTTTCGAAGTCGCCTACTTCCACGGCTTTCCGAATGCGGGTGCTGCTGATGTTTTTTTCGTCCATCTGAAACGCGGGAATCTCGACCGCTTGGAAGCCGGCCCGGATGCCGGTTTGACGGATTAGATCGACCGAACCCTCCCGGTTTTTTCCGAAGGCCCACCCGCATCCGACGACAATGCCCGCAAGATTCCGGCAGGATTTTTGCAGGGACTCCAGAAAAACCGGAGCGGGAGTGGCCGCCATGGCAGCATCGAACGTGATCACCAGCGCATGTTCGTAACCCAGATTTTCGATAAGCCGCAGTTTGTGGGGTGTTGAGGTCAGTAAACGTGGGGCCGCTTCGGGGCGAAGAATCCTGGCGGGGTGGGGGTTGAATGTGATGGCGACCGCCTTGCCGCCAGCGTGCTTGGCATCGGCCAGGGCCCGTTTGAGCACGGCCTGATGCCCGAGGTGGACTCCATCAAAAACTCCGATGGCAAGAGTGAGAGGCCCTTGCAAAGACTTCAAGCCCGAGATGGAGGTGAGCCGGTTCATTGGGAACTATGCGCCGCGCAGCCGCGAGACGGCCGGCAAGCTCATCACGCGTTCGCGCAGTGCTTCTCGCGGAAGGGTTTTGAGTTCTTCAACTGTAACCGCTCCCTCCACGGAAAATTTTCCGGATTTTGTTCGTCGCAACGCGGCAAGATGCGCGCCACAGCCTAGGTCCTCACCAATTTCGTGGGCGAAGGTTCTCACATAAAATCCCTTGCTGCACATCACGCGAAAATCCACATCCGGGAGTCGCATGGCGAGCACACTGGACGAATAGACATGTACGAATCGGGGCTCGCGCTCCACGCTTTTTCCCTGACGCGCCAGCTTGTAAAGGGGGATGCCATCTTTTTTGATGGCGCTCACCATGGGGGGCGTTTGGTAAAAGTCGCCGCGCAATTTGACAAAGGCCGCTTCAAGGTCCGCCTCGGTGAGCGCGGGAACCGGACGTTCAAGGACCGGATCCCCATCAGCATCCTGACTGCTGGTCGTCAGCCCAAGCCGCATGGTGCCTTCATATTCTTTGTCCTCACTCATGATGAGGTCCTGAATTTTGGTGCCACGGCCCACGGTTAAAATCAGCAACCCGGTGGCCAGCGGATCCAAGGTGCCACAGTGACCAATTTTTTTGGTGTCCAGAGCGCGGCGGCTGATTGCCACCACATCGTGGGATGTCATTCCCGAGGATTTGTCCACAAGGAGGACGCCGTCAATTTCTGTTCCTGATCGCATCGCACAAAGTGGTGTTGAATTTTTCTGAAATTTCGGTGAGGTCGCCCCGCACGCGGGCGCCTGCTGCGAGGGGATGACCGCCTCCGCCGAATTTAGCGCAGGCCACGCAAACATCCACGGATGGGTCCTTGGAGCGGGCACTGACCCGCACGAGGCCATCTCCGAGCTCCTCGTAAAATACGGCCGCGATCACGCCATCCACCGAGCGGAGGTGATCGATGATGCCCTCATTGTCCTCCGGGATCACCCCGAGGGTTTGCACATCGGCGAGGGTGAGAGAAAACGTGGCGATGCGGTCCTCACAGTGGAACTGTGCGGAGTTGAGGGCATGACGCAGGAGATTGAGCCGTCGACGTGGCTGACGGTCATACATTTCCAGGGAAAGTGAGGGGACGTCCACTCCGGCATTCACCAATTGGGAAGCCGCATGGAAAGTGCGTCCGTCCGTACCGCGGTATTGAAAGGACCCGGTATCCGTGGAGATGGCCGCATAGAGGTTATCCGCGATTGTTTTGGTGAGAGGAATTCCGAGGGCCTCAAAGTATTCAAAGAGGATCTGTCCGGTGGCGGGAGCGGTGGGGTCCACGTAGTTCAGGTCGCCGAACCGTTCATTGCTTACATGATGATCGATGTTGATCCATTTGCCGGCTGAGGCCACTGCGGGATTCGGGGTGCCAAGGCGTTTTTTGGTGGAATTGTCGAGTGCGACCACCACATCAAAAACTTGTGGAGAGGCAGGCGGAGTGGTCACCATTTCGAATTCCGGGAGGTATTGGAATTTCTCCGGAACCCCGTCTTCATTCCATGCGGTGACTTGTTTTCCGAGAGTGCGAAGATAAGAGGCAAAGGCAATCGTCGAGCCGAGGGCATCTCCGTCCGGTCGCATATGGCTCACCACCAGGATCGATTTGGCTGCCCGCAGGGCGGCGTCAATAGTTTGAAAAGTGTCGGATGTCATTCGTTTAATCCCAGATCATCAAGGATGCTCAAAACACGGGTGCCGCGCTCGATGGCGTCATCAAATTTGAAATGGAGGTGCGGAGTCTGCTTGAGGACAATGCGTTTGGCCAGTTCCGATTGCAGTGTGACCCGGTGCTTCTCCAAAAGGGAAAGCACGGTGCCCCGCTGATTTTGATCCCCGATGGCGCTCACATAGACATGGGCGTTTTTGAGGTCCGGGGTGATATCAACCGAGCTGATTGTGACCAAAGGGACCGGAAAGGTGATTTCCCGGTGAATGATTGGACCCAGTTCTCTTTTGAGAACTTCTGAGACGCGGCGAAGGCGGTGGTTCATGGTAATGTGAGCTTGGAGTGAGCGGCTGACAGAACGACTTGGCGACCCACATCGGGAGGGCCCCATCGGTCGTCCGGCATGTCCGCTTATTGGATCAGTTGCTCGAGGGAAGCATCCGGTGGTGCACCGAGTTGGGTGGCCAGTTGATAATGCTGCTTTGCGAGTTCGATGGACGGTGGCTTGCCGGTGGCGTAGAGGACCGCAAGATTGAAGTGGGCATTGGCGTAACTCGGGTCAAGGTCAATGGACTTTTTGAGGTTGACCTCCGAGGAATTCCGGTCGCCCTTTTGCGCAAGGCACACGCCAAGATAATTGTAAGCAACCGAATCCGTTGGGTTGAGTTCGATGGCTTTGGAAAGTGCTTCCTGGGCATTATCAAATTGGCCCTGACGGCTGTAGGCGATGCCAAGGTGGGTTTGCGCGAAGGAGTCTTCCGGGCTGATCGTGATCGCTTTGGTGAGTGCCACTTCGGCAGCGGCCGGCTTCCCGGCTTCAATTTGAACCGCGCCAAGGTTCGAAAGCACAAAGTAGTTTTCCGGGTGGTTTTGCACGATCTCCAGGTAAAGTTTCTCGGCTCCCGCGTAATTTTTTTGATTAAAAAGTTGCTGGGCCTGGCGGATATTTTCTCTTGCCACATCGCTGAGATCGGAGGCTCCCTGGGCGACTTTGGGTTGGATATTTTGGATGGCTTCCCCCTCGGTCGGCTTTGTGATCGCCATCGTCACTTCCATGCGATTGATGTCCGGGTCTGTAAGAAGGGCGACCGGATCTTTGAAGAGAGCCCGTTCTTCCGGATTCAGTTCCAAAACCGGTGAGCCGAGCACAGCAAGCTGCACATTCAACGTTTCGGATTCCACTTTCAAATTCGCAAGTTCCTTCTCCAGGTTTAGCAGGGCTTCATCCCGGAGATTCTGCATTTTGATCTGACGCAAAATAATCGCACGGAGGGTATCATTTTCAGCCAACAGCTTCTTTTCATCAGCACTGGGTTCAGGAAGCAATTTCAGGCGGGCGAGATCTGCGGAGGTCTGATCCAATTGTGCGATGAGTTCTTCGATGCGTTTCTCGCGGATGGCAATTTGACCCTGGGTCTCGAGCAATTTGTCGTTCACGCTGTTCAGTTCGCTCTGAAGGGCCGTCACTGCAATTTCACGGCCTTCGGTTGAAAGCCGCTTTTCTGCATCGGTGAGTTTGGCGGTCATAGCCGCATTTTCCTTGGTCAGACGTTCAATCTCAGATTTATCGGCTCCTCCCGCCTTGGCGGACTCCAGAAGTTTTTCCAAGCGGGAATTTTCGGTTTTCAGAGCAGCCAGTTCCGCCGCAGCGGCCTTTGCCCTGGCTTTTTCATCCTCCAGTGACTGAGTTTCTATTTCGGATTTGGAGGCCAGTTTTGCTTCCGCTTCGGAGGCTTGCTTGGTGGCCGCCGCGATCTGGGACTCGGCTTGGGCCAGTTTGGATTGAATCGTTGCCATTTCGGCAGAAGACGACTTGTTGGCTTCTGCGAGGGATTG
>JBGSVX010000562.1:0-1694 GCA_041752795.1 Terrimicrobiaceae bacterium | reverse complement strand
GACCCCGCCTCATTGCAACTTCATCTCTCGGAATTTGCCGCACTCACCCGGACGGATGACCCGTCTCTGGTTGTGGACATTGTGGACCGCGTCGCCGAGCGTGCGATTCTTTCGACCTTGATGGCTCCCGGTTCGCCGGAGGATGAGCACTCCGCATTTCGGGCCATGGCTGGTTCCCTGCGTCAGAACCTTGCCAGGTCATGGGATTTCGATCAGTTGGCCAAATCCTCGGGTCATTCGGTTTCCACATTCCGTCGCCGGTGGAATCAGGTTTTTGGCCGTCCGCCTGCGGATTACCTGCGCCACCTCCGCCTTGCAGAGGCCTGTCGGCTGCTTGTGGAGACTCCCCTGCGGATCAAAGAAATTGCGAGCAGAACCGGATTTGCGGACGAACTCTATTTTTCAAGGCGATTCCATTTGCAAATCGGCAAATCCCCGCGGGAGTATCGCAAGGCGTATCAATTGGACCGGCCCAAAACTGCTGGCTGATGTTGTGCGGAAACACTGGATTTTGGAAATCCGAAGAGGGCCAGCGCTTTTTTCTTCACCGTCTGGGTCAGATCGCGCAAGATGATCCTTCAAGTCACCTGCATTGAAAATAATTGCCATCACAAACCAGAAAGGCGGGGTTGGAAAAACGACGACCTCGGTGAATCTATGCGCGGCGCTTGCGGAAAAGGGAGTGCGGGTCCTGCTGGCCGACATTGATCCTCAGGGCAATGCCTCCAGCGCGCTGGGGGTTCAAAGCCCGGAGTCGGCGAGTTTGTATCATGCCTTGGTTGGGGACTCTGCGGCGGCTGACCTCGCAATTCCGACCCGCATCCAGAACCTCAGTGTGATTCCGGCAAACATAGAAATGGTCGGGGCTGAGGTCGAAGTGGCAAGGATGGACGGTCATTTGCACCGCCTCAAAACCGTGCTTGAGCCGGTGAAATCTTCCAATGCGTACGACTTTTTGTTTTTGGACTGCCCTCCTTCGCTTGGGATTTGGATGTCGAATGCGCTGGCGGCTGCGGATGAGGTATTGATTCCCATCCAGTGCGAATATTATTCCTTGGAGGGATTGACGATGTTGATGCAGGTGATTGGTCAGCTGCGTGAAAACGGCGCGAATCCCGATCTCGCGATTTGCGGTTTGTTAATGACCATGTTTGATAACCGCACCAAATTAAACCCTGCGGTGGTGGCCGAGGTGCGCTCGCATTTTGGGGAGGTGGTTTTTGAGACCCAGATTCCCCGGAGCGTGCGGTTTGGGGAAGCCCCGAGCCATGGAAGGACCATTCTCGAACATGATCCCGCCGGCGTGGGGGCGGCAGCCTACCGCGCTCTCGCAGAGGAATTTTTACGACGTCAGAGCGATCAGGTCGCCTTTGTCTCGCCACCTCCGGCCGTTTGATATTTAAAAAATGATGAGCACCTCCATTGAATCAGAAGTTCTGGAAGCCTTTCGCTCCGCAGGAGCATTGCTTCACGGGCATTTTATCCTGCGATCCGGGCTGCACAGCCGGGATTTTTTCCAGTGCGCCCTGCTTTTACAGGATGCGGCACTCGCTTCGCAGGTCTGCGGTTTGCTTGCGGAAAAACTCAAAGACTTCCCCGCCACCACGGTGGTCTCGCCAGCCGTCGGCGGAATCATTGTCGGTCAGGAAGTCGCACGACATCTTGGGAAAAAGCACATTTTTGTGGAGAAGGAC
>JBGSVX010000561.1:0-2478 GCA_041752795.1 Terrimicrobiaceae bacterium | reverse complement strand
AACTCTGCATGCCTCCTGCTTACACGACGAGCAGCCGAGGTCAATCGGAATTCGGTGACCATTCCGTCACAATCCGCCAAGAGGCCCAATCAGCGGGAATGTCGACTATCCGCCGTGTGATTTGACATCCGGCCCGATGATGTGATTCATCGCATATGCCAATTATTTTTCGCTTTCTGTGTGCAGCCATTTTCATTGGGACTGCCGCAAATCTTTTTGCCCAGAACCAGCAGGAAATGAACCGGGAGGCCGGGGAGGAAGCGCAGCAGGCTGACAAACAACTCAATCGGGTTTACGCCATGGTGCTGGATGGATTGGATGCGGAGGGAATTGCTCTTTTGAAAAAATCCCAGCGGGCGTGGCTCGCTTATCGGGATGCGGAAGCGGCGTTTGCTGCGGATGAAATGCGGGGTGGATCGGCTGCACCCATGTTGTATTCGGAAACGGTCGCGACTCTCACTAAGGAACGCACGGCCCGTTTGCGTCAATACCTTGGACAGGAGAGTGACGATACCGATGAGGCACCAGAGGGGGCGGAAACCGCCAAACTTGCCGGCGAAAAGTTTTACAAAGCCTACGCGAAACACGACCGCGACGCAGCGGAAAAAGTGGCGGGACGGGCGGCCCTGGACGCCGTCAATTGGGATCCCTCGGCGGGCAAGCCGGAAGGGCTGGATCTCATTGATCCCTCTCACATCTATTACGTCGGAGGCTCCATCGAAATGAAATTTCAGAAGAACGCCCAAGGCCGGTGGTATGTCTCTGCTTTGGAAATGACCGCGGACTGAACCTGCCATGAAATCACGAGTTGTATTTTTCCTGCTTGGAGTTTTTGCAACCGGCTTGTCCGTTGCGCGGGAGTTTTCCGTGCTCAGCTACAATGTTGAGAACCTCTTCGATGCCGATGGAGTGGCGGTTTATGAAGATTATTCACCGGCCAAGTATCCTCCGGCCAATCTTGCGGTGAAGGTTGAAAACATATCGAAGGTGATTTCGCGAGTGGATGAAGGCAAGGGGCCGGACATCATGGTTTTCAATGAGATCGAGTTGGACCAGACACCGGGAGCCGGTCCATTCGATTACGCAGCTTGGATGGCCTCGGTGAAGGGCCAAACGGTGTCCGAACTCCTGGCCACATCTCCGCTTCCTGAGAATCTTGTGGATGCGCCTTCCGAAGCATGGCTTTTGAAAGCGCTCTCAGATGTCGGATTGGAGGGCTACCATGTGGCAACAACGGACGAAAAGCCCGGCACGCATGAAGATGGCCGCGGCATTGCCATCAAGAATGTCGTGTTTTCCAAGTTTCCCATCACAGACATGCGTTCGCATCCGACTCCCAATGCGCGTGCCATTCTGGAGGTCACGGTGGATGTGGACGGCAACCCGCTAAAAGTTTTTGGAAATCACTGGAAATCGGGAGCAGGGGATCTTGAGAGCGAGGAAAAGCGCCGGGGCAATGCCGAAACCCTGCGCGCCCGCCTTGAAGAAGTTTTTGCAGCCAATCCCTCGGCGGATGTGATCCTGGCCGGTGACTTCAACTCCCACTACAACCAGAACCGTCGATACCGCGCGATGCGCACCACTGGAATCAATGATATCCTCGGGTCCCAGGGCAATGAACTCGCGCTGCGCCAAAAAAATGGACCAGACCTCTACAATCTGTGGTTCGAACTCCCCTCAAATCAACGGGGCAGCGACATTTATAAAAATGAATGGGGAACGCTCATGCACCTCATTCTTTCGCGAGGGCTCTACGATCAAAGCGGCATTCAATATGTGGACAACAGCTTCTCGGTGATGAAACTTCCAGGGCTTAATGCGGATGTCTTCGGCCGACCGATCCGCTGGAGCCGCAGCGAGAACCCCGGCGGCTTCTCGGATCATTTCCCGGTGATGGCCCGCTTTCGCACAGTAGAAGGTGGAGACGCGGCCCGCTGGATGCCGCTCAATCAACCAAGCCGCATGAACAGTGGGCCTGGCACGCCGATCCCTGTGGAGACATCCGTCGTGGACCTGTTTGATTCCGCTGTCTCTTTCCCGGAACTCCCGGAGGGAACCAACATTCGGGATGGGTCCTTCGACGGGCGCGTCTTTTTTGTGGAAGCCCCGGCCACCGTGAATGAAAAAGGTTATGTCCGCATCACACTGGGAGGGGAAGAATATGATGTCTTCACTCATGATCAGGACCTTCGCCCACTCATCCGGGAAGAGGCCAAATCCAAGGGCCAGCTGAGTTTTTATGGAGAGCTTGGGACCTACCGCGGCCGCTGGCAGTTTGTGCTTCATGGCAAGGAGTGGTTTCCTTTGGCAGCCAAGCTCTGAAACCGGCTTCCCTGCCCGGTAATGACCAAATGCCTTGCGGCTTGATTGAGTTTTTGAGGTCAAACCAGACCCGAAGATCTCAAGAGTATCAAACTTTTCCGTTTTCAAAAATGACTTAACTGCCTGATCACGAACGTCATCACATGGTCGCCTCTA
>JBGSVX010000560.1:0-5145 GCA_041752795.1 Terrimicrobiaceae bacterium | reverse complement strand
GTTCCAAGGTTTTTCGAAAGCTCTCAAGGGCTTTGTCGGGGCCGATGCTTTCCTCTTCCAAGAGGGCTTTGACGTAGTACGCAATGGCGTCGGCCTTTCTCTCGGCGGATGCCGGGAGCTTGGCAGGAGGCGGTGTCGCTTCCGAGGGACCCACAGCAAGCAGGTCGGCCTCGGCCGCGTGACAAAGCGTCAAGGAGACAAAAATCCCGGCTGCCAACATGGCAAGCACCTGAGATCTGTGTCCCTTGTGATTGATTGCACTCCGCACAGTCATGTGCGGTACACTGTAACCGTTACGAACGGTAGCGCAAACGCTTCTTATGCCGATTTTCGCGCATGCGCTTGCGGCGCTTGTGCTTGGCAATTTTAGCTTTTCTCTTTTTTTTGAGCGAACCCATATGCGGGACGAAAACCTTTCTTAATAAACGACTTTGTTGAGGGGATACTCGATAATCCCCTCCGCTCCGAGCTCTTTCAGCTGCGGGATGATTTCGCGGACCACCTTTTCTTCAATGATGGTTTCCACCGCGACCCACCCGGCCTGAGCCAGAGGCGAAACGGTAGGATTGCGCAGGGAAGGCAGAGCGACAAGCAAATTCTTCAAACCTTCTTGAGGGAAGTTCATTTTGAGGCCGACCATGTCTCTTGCGTTGAGGGCGCTTTTGAGAAGGAGAGCGACATTTCGGAGCTTTGCGCACTTCCATGGATCGGTGAGCGCAGTGCGGTTGGCGGCGATCACCGGGAAGGATTCCATGAGGGTGGCCACGATTCGCAGCTTGTTGGCACGCAGGGAGGAACCGGTTTCTGTGATATCCACGATGGCGTCAACCAACTCTGGAACTTTGACCTCCGTGGCTCCCCACGAAAATTCCACGATGGCGTTCACTCCATGATCTGCAAAAAATTTGCGGGTGATTCCGACCGCTTCAGTGGCCACGCGTTTGCCTTCGAGGTCTTTGGGGGTCTGAATCGGAGAGCCTTCGGGAACGACAAGAACCCAGCGGGTTGGATTCGAAGTTGCTTTGCTGAAAGCGAGTTCTTCGAGTTCTTCCACATCCGACGCATTTTCGGCGATCCAGTCCCGGCCGGTTATTCCGGCATCCAAATGTCCGTTTTCGATATAGCGGCTGATTTCCTGAGCACGCAGGAGGCGGATTTGGATTTCCGGATCATCAATGGCCGGACGGTAGGAACGACTGGAGCCCGTGATCGTGTAGCCTGCCCGCGCAAACAGCGCGAGGGTTGATTCCATCAGGCTCCCGGAAGGAAGACCAAGGGTGAGAGTGGGATTGGACATTCGTGACAACCCGATCAGTTGGCGCCGAGGGCCTTGGCAACCGCTGCTTCAAGCTCTGCTCCCCGCAAATCGCGGGCGAGGATTTTTCCGGAACCATCCACCAGGAATGTTGCGGGGATGCTGTTGATTCCATATTTTTTCGCGAGGGCATTCTGCCAGCCCAGCCCATCAAAAAATTGCGGCCATGGCATTTTGTGTTCCTTGAGGAAAGCGGTGAGCGCGGCTTCCTGTTCGTCGAGGCTGATTCCGATAATATCGAAGCCTTTGCCATGGAATTTGTCGTAAGTTGCGAGAACGGAAGGAAGTTCCTTTACGCAGGGCCCGCACCACGTGGCCCAAAAATCAATGAGGATCACTTTGGCTTTCATGCCGGCGATTGAGAGCGGCTTGCCATTGAGGTCTTTGACTTCAAAGGGAGGAAACGTGGCGCCCACGGTGAGGGCGTTATTTGTTTTGCCGGCTTCCGCCTGTTGCTGGATGGAGGCAATGATTTCGCCCACCTGGCCTGCAATTTTGGTGTTCGGGTATTTGGTTTTAATTTGTTCAAGCACAGCGACCCCTTTGGCCGGTTCGCGCAGTGCCTGAATGTAGAGGGTCGCCTTCATGAACATGACCTGCGAAGCGACCTCTTCGGAATTTTTGGCGGCAAGGGCATCAAACTCTTTGAGTTCGGACGCAAGCTCCGCTTCCGTGCGTTTGCCCTCTTTCAACTTGGTCTGAACTTTGTCAATGAGGGCTTTTAATTCCGCCTGGGGAGGATTCGCCTGGGCTGCGGCGGGTTTCTCGGAGGGGGTTTGGGCGGAGGCCGGGGACAGAAGAAGGACCCCGGTGGCTAGTGCGAGAAGAAGTTTTTTCATCGCCTGAATTAAGCAGGCCGCGCGCGGGACGGCAAGTTCCTGCTAAAAAATCAGATCAGGCCGCTTCCTTTTCCTGCTTGCGGCGGAGGATCGGAGCCCGCTTGCCTTCGACGGCAGCCCGGTTGATCGTAACCTCCGCGAGGTCATCCCGGCCCGGGGCTTCAAACATGATATCCAACATGATTTTTTCGATGAGAGAGCGAAGCGCGCGTGCGCCTGTGCCTTTGCGGAGGGCTTCCGTGGCAAGGGCGCGCAGGGCGTCTTTGGTGAAAACCAAATCCACGCCCTCCATCGACATCAGCTTGGCGTATTGTTTCACCAGCGAGTTTTTGGGCTCGGTGAGCACATTGATCAGTTCATCCTCGGTGAGCGGCGTGAGATTTGCCGTGACCGGCAGGCGGCCGATGAATTCGGGAATCAGTCCGTAGGCGAGCAGGTCCTCGGGCTCGACGGCACTTCCACCTGAGGAATTCGATTGCCGGGCATGGAAACCCAGGGATTTTCCGCCGAGGCGTCGCTCAATAATCCGGTCCAAACCAACAAACGCTCCGCCACAAATGAATAGAATATTTTCCGTGTTCACCTGGATGTATTCCTGCTGGGGATGTTTGCGCCCGCCTTGGGGAGGAACATTGCAGACCGTGCCTTCAAGGATTTTAAGAAGAGCCTGCTGAACCCCCTCTCCCGAGACGTCTCTCGTGATGCTCACATTTTCTGTGCGGCGTCCGATCTTGTCGATTTCGTCAATGTAGATAATCCCCAGTTCGGCACGTTTGACGTCATAGTCGGCATTTTGAAGCAGTCGCAGAATGATCGTCTCCACATCTTCCCCGACATACCCGGCCTCGGTGATTGACGTTGCGTCCGCAATGCAAAAGGGCACATCCAAAATGCGTGCCAGCGTTCTGGCCAAAAGGGTTTTGCCCGACCCGGTCGGTCCGAGCAGGAGGATATTGCTTTTTTCAATTTCCACGTCCGCCAGGGAATTGGCACCAAGGGCAGGGGTTTTTCCGGGCTGAAGGATGCGTTTGAAGTGATTGTGAACCGCCACGGACAGCACACGCTTTGCGGTTTCCTGACCGATCACATGCGAATCCAAATCCCGTTTGATATCCGAAGGTTTGGGAACGCGCAGGCTCGTGCGGCTCTTGCGCTCTTCATCGGTGAATTCCTTGTCGAGGATGCCCTTGCAGACCGTGATGCAACTGTCACAAATATAAACACCGGGTCCGGCAATCAATTTTCGCACTTCGGCATGACTCTTTCCGCAGAAGGAACACATCGTCAGATTGCTTGCTCTCGCCATATTTAAAATCCATACACCCGGATTGCAAAAAGCGGAAGGGCAAAGCAGTGGGAAACATTCCTCTCGCGAATTGCAAAAAAGGTTTTGGCGCACATCGCAGTATTCCGCCCCTTGCAAAACCGACTTTGCTTTTGGCTTGAGTTGCAACCGACATCGAGATGAGCCTTTGCGGATGTCGGTGCCACGAATCTGCTTGAATCCACCTGAGGCCATTTCTTTTCCATGAGAGCCAACTTGATTGCCTCAGTCTTTCTACTTGTTTTTCTGACCCTCACCGGTTGGACGATCTGGAATTCCGTGTCCCCAACTGCAGCAAAAAGCGGTCCTGTGGCCCTTGTGGATCTGCCTCCCTTGGTCGCCGTGCAAGAGTCCTCACCCCGCGTGAGGGAGGTCCGCGCAGTCATTCAGAAAGTCCGCAACCTGCTTCGCACAGGGGATAAAGCGGGATTGGATTCTCTCGCTGCGCAACTCCGGGAAAGCCGGGCGCAAACCGACACCGGACGCTGGCAACTCGCCGTTTTTTACGAGGAGGCTGTGACCATTCCAGAATCTGAACCCTCGGCCACAAAGGCCGTGGAGTTTTATGCCAGATGGGCCAAAGAGGCACCCGAAAGCGTAACAGCACAAGTGTGTTATGGCAGAGCTCTCAGCCGCCACGCATGGGTCGCCCGCGGTAATGGCTATGCCGACACGGTGACCGAAGAAGGGAGGAAACTATATCATGAGCGACTCGAGATGGCTGATACCGTGCTCAACAACGCCGCACGATATCTTGACTATTGCCCGGGTGTTTTTGGCGCCCAACAAACCGTTGCGCTGGGTCAGGGCTGGCCCCGCGAGGTTTACTTCCAACGTTTCCTTGACGCTGTTCGTCGAGAACCCACTTACGCGACATATTATCAGAATTTGGCTCGTTGGCTTCTTCCCCGTTGGTATGGCCGATCAGGCGAATACGTCACACTGATCAAAAAGCTGGCCGATGCCTCGCCGACAAACCAAAGAGAGACCTCCTACGCGACGATGGTCATCATGGCCAGTCAGGTTAGCACGGAGCGTGCCGACTTTGGTTTCGGCCTCGGCGGGTTTGACTGGAACCGAACAAAACGCGGTCTGGAAAACATCCTCCAATCCGAGCCCGACAATCTTGTGATTCGAATGCAATACATCCACCTTGCCTTGTTTGCCAACGACCGGGATGCGGTTCGCAAACAATTGGAAATCACCGGCGGCAGGTATCAGGTTGGCAGTCCCTTGGATGAGCTTGGCCTCCAACGCATCCGTCAATTTGCCTTCCAGAACGAACCCAATCCCTACGGAGTGCGATGAGGTCCGGTTTACTCAGTTGCAGGGTGGGAACCCTCGAAAGGCCAATCGCAAACGAGCCCTCGCCCGGATGTCGAACAAGGATTGTGTGAGCCTCATGTTCTGGAAATTCCTCCCGGCCAATCCATCCCAGCCCAAACCCACACTTGCGCGGCAGATTATTCCGAGTTACGAAATGTCCATTATTTCCCTGAAAAAATGAAGCTCACGTATTTTGGTCATTCCTGTTTTTCTGTCGAAACCGGGAGCAAGCATTTGCTGTTTGATCCTTTCATCCGACCCAACGAACTGGCTGCGGGCATTGATCCCACGCAAATTGCGGCTGATGTGATTTTGATAACGCACGGGCACTTTGATCATGT
>JBGSVX010000559.1:0-8526 GCA_041752795.1 Terrimicrobiaceae bacterium | reverse complement strand
GGGCGGCTTTGCTTCCGGGCCTTCGCCGCTTTTGGGAGGACTCTTCTGCTGTGCTTTCCCTGGTTGGTCGCCCCTGGTTACACGATCAAGCAAACGCTTCTGCCAAAACTTAATGGTCTGATTATCTCAAAGAGATGGTATAAGTCTTGGTGCCCGAAGAGCCGAGCAATCCCTTGAGCCGGACGTAAAACCCGATAATTCGGCGAGGGGCAATATCCATTTGCTGGATTTGAAGGGAGGACCAGTTTGTGGTGGCGGCCGCGATATCCCATCCGCCGCTTGCATTGACGCGCACGGTGCCATCTGACCACGGCCACTTCAGACCGGTCGGATTCAAAAAGGTGTCCACGTTTTGACAGCGCAAACGCCGCTCGCTCAAGACCACCGCCACGGATGTTGTCCCGTCAGCCGTTCCGACATAACCCGGCAAATCACAATACTGGGAAAAATCCGCGGACATGGAAGGATTGCTCACCAGATCGGTGAAATTGATGCCACCTGCCGGATCAGGTTTGGAACTGTCTGCATCCAGGGCAAAAACCCGGGTTTCTCCCGGTTCCAGAGTGGCACAGTCCCCACTCTTGGTTTTCAAAACAAGGCGTCCTGCACTGGCCTGATTCAAAATCACCGGAGCGAGTGCGGTTCCGCCGACAGTCACGGTGATCGAAGCCGGCGAACCCGCCGTGGCAAACGCCCCGACATTGCGCTGGAATTGAAAGGTCGAATAGTTCAATCGTACGCTGTAGGGATTCCAGACAACGAGTTGTGGATAATAGTGAAGCCGCAATTTCCACGTTCCGGCCACTTGGTAGCTGGAGAGGGCAATATCGACCCGATAAGCCACCGGCACCGGCATCATATTTCCCAGTTTGGATCTGTCTGCTCCGGCAATGTTCAATACATACCCCCGGGGCGAGGAACTTCCGGGCAAGGTGGCGGGATTTCCCACACTGGTCGGGGTCACCGGAGACCCATTCAAAGCCAGTCCGGGAGGCAGGGGCATCTGTGCTTTGTAACTATTATAAAACCCATAGAGAGAAAACCAATGCAGTCCGTCAGCGGCTGGGCTTGCTCCGGTGTCCACAGTGGGAACAGTGATTCCGGCCGAGGTGGCCGAGCGGTAAACCATATTTGCCCCATAGCCATAAGCGGCAGTGAGGGAGTTGAATGCCGTGCCATTTTCAAATGCTGCGGTCAGATCTTTTTTCAATCCCCCCTGCCGGACATCTGCCAATACCCCGGCCCCATGAGTTGTTGCGTCGGCAGCAAAAGCAGCGGCATTCGTTCCGGAAAGAGTGTTCGCGGCCACCCCGGCAACATTTTGTAGCGACGCAAGGGATGTGACTTTTTCCAAACCTGCAGACGGTGTCAGCGCCCGAATGTCTCCCGCGTTGGATGTTCCAAGGATCCCCTTCCCGGCGTGATTGGCCTGGGGAGCCAAAAAGTGCATCTGATTTTCAGGCATCGTGGAAACGCCAAGTGTCGGCGTTGTCTGAGTGACCTTGGCCTTCACCCCCTCATCGCTCACCCAATATCCATAAGCCCCATTGGTGGAAACGCCCTGAACCACAGGGACAAGCGGAACGGTCACATTCGTCCGGGTCAAACCATAACCGGCCGCGAGCACCACGGCATCCCTCGCAACGCCGTTCGTTGTGCCGAAAAAAGTGAGCGGATTCGCATTCGTGCCGGAAACAAGCCACGAGGCTTTTGCTCCAATCTGGGATTGTGTCGGGGTGATACTACCCAGGCTGATTGCGCGCTGAGGATTGGTGCCCACATCCAATTGATTGGTGCCCGTTCTCCAAATCCCCGTCCAATAAGGCTGATTCACACCGGTCACATTGGTCGTGCCGGGCGTGTCATCCAAAATTTCAGCGCGCGCGGAGATTCGCTGATCCGGACCCGCCTCGGATTGCAGTCGCCCGACGGCCAAATCCAAGGCAAAGAGGGCATGACCCTTCGCCTGCTCGATCTTGGCAGAATTTGAGGCCGCACGACGCTCAACTTGCGCCATCATGCTGGCAACAATTACCAAAACTGTTGCCAAGGCAACAATCAACAGAACGGATACAAGGACAAACCCATTTCTTAATGGGAGCCTGCGGATTCCGGTTCTTTGGGCAATGGGGGGCATGCGGGGATTTGACGGGGGTTGATCTTCAAGGAATATACAATGTCTTAACAACATTTTCAAAAATTGCAATAAAATTTCTTGTTGTTGCTGATTTTTGCTTTATTAATACCGATAGTTTGCGACATTCCCATTTGAACATGATCCCCCCGATAACGTCTTTGGAGGCCACGATTGCCCCATGAAACTCAACGACATTTCCAGCCGGCTGGGTCTCTCGGTCTCGACCGTTTCGCGTGCGCTGAGGAACGCCGAAGGGGTCGATACCCAGACCCGGACGCGGGTTCTGGCCGAGGCGGCTCGGGCAGGCTACCGGGGGCGTCAGCGCTTGGTGAGAAGTGGAAAAACGCGAACGATGCTGGCTTTGTCGCGGAATGATTCCGGCTCGATCTCCTATGATGCAATGGCGGGGATGAGTCAGGCCGCCATCGCGCTGAACGTGTCGATCTTGACGCACCAGACTCCTCACGATTTTCCCGAGAGCATTTTGAATCCCAAATTGCAGCCCCCGGCCATGCGAACCGGTCAGTTGGACGGAATCGTCCTTTTGAACGAGTGGCCGGGCGCGGTGGTTTCGGAGTTGCAGCAAATTCACCCGGTGGTCTCGATGTTATATGATTATCCGGGCTGCGATTTTGTAGGTGTTGACGAGGTGGAGGGCATGAAGACTCTGACCTCCCACTTTGGCAATCCGGGGTCCGTGGGGTATTTTGGAGTCTGTGCAGGAACCACCATTTCCTCTCGCTTGCATGCCGCTTTTCTCACGTTGCGGGCCACAGAGAAAGATTCGCCAGTGGTGGAAATTCCCCACTCCGCAAGCGCGGGGGCCGGGTCCTTTGGAGCTGTGACCACGGAGCTCTCACGTTATTTCGAACGCGGCGTGCATTCTTGGATCTGTCCTGATGTCCCGTGTGCGGAGATATTAAAAGAGTGCGCCCACTCACTCGGCCCGGAAATCCCTGACACTTTGCAGGTCGGTGTATTTCACCCCTCGGGCCGACCAACCGCAACACGTTGGACCTCATTGACTATTCCTGGCGAAGAACTCGGGATTGCCGCTGTGCGAAGGCTTTTGCACCGCATCGAACATCCCTCGGAATCGATCCGCCGCATTTTGTTAAAAGCCGGACTCTCCAATCACGAGAAACAATCCCTGCATGTTGCCCCACTATCCCACTGAACCCATCTCATGATTCCCAAACGCCCAATTATGAAATTCCTACTCCCCTTCGTTCTCCCGGTTTTCATGCTGACCTCCCATGCGGGAGAACTGCCCATTCAAAAAATGGATGTGACCCCGTCGCCGGCTCCACCATTTGATGCGACAGGAGGATTCCTTGCTCCCACAGCGGAAACACTCGTGGCAGCGGGATCGGCGGGCGGCCCTCTCACCCTTTGGACAAAACCTACCACCGGCGAAAACTCATCATGGAAAGACACCGGCCTGGCGGCCCCCAAGTTTGCGGCCTCCGCCAAGTGGGGTGACAAATGGATTCTTGTCGGCGGCCTGCTGGATGGAAAACCATCGGGGGCGGTCAGCGTACTGGAACTGGTCAACGACCAGCCGGCTCTGCGTCCACTTTTGGCACTCCCTCAACCGCTTGTCGGAGCAGGAGCTGCCGTGATTGGCAACAAACTTCATGTGTTTGGGGGCGCGACCTCGGTCGAACCCGCATCACTCAGCAAGGAACTCCTGGTCCTTGATCTGACAAGCCCAACAGGGTGGAAAACGGGGCCGCAATTTCCAGGGGTTGGTCGGGCATATTTTGCAGTCACCGAGCAATACGGCATGCTGTGCATTTTTGGAGGAACTGATGAGAACGGAACCGTCCTGAAAGAGACATGGGCATTCCGCCCCAAACCCTTGGAGGGCACGGATGTTGCAGGATGGAAACGCTTGAGCGACATGCCTGCAGCCATACGGGGCGCGGCAGCGATGCCGAGCGGACAGGCACAGGTTCTTTTGTTGGGAGGAGTGGCCGCCCAGGTCGGTGATGTGCAGGGAGGAGCAGAACCTGCCTCTTCGTGGTTTTTTCACACGCTCACCGATGCATGGGCAAAACTTGATCTGGGGGTGGAATTTGCTGATCCCGTAGCCGCCAAGTCGAATGGGGATGTGATTATTATCGGCCAGGGCCCGGAAGGAGCAAAGGCGGTCAGCATCCGGCCACAACGGGCTGTGCGTTCGCTCCAGTGGCTGGATTATGCCGTGATTATTCTCTACTTCCTGATCCTGGGCTGGATTGGATTTTCTTTCCGCAGTCAGGAATCCAGTGAGGAATTCTCGCTGGGAAACCGCAAAGTCAAATGGTGGGCCGCAGGTCTCAGCATGTTTGCAACCGGGGCCTCTGCCATCAGTTTCATGGCGATTCCGGCCCTTTCTTTCGCCACGAACCTCGTTTGGCTTTTTCCGCTGATTGTGTTTATCCCGGGCTTTTTTGTGACCGCCTATCTCATTTTCCCCATGCTGCGGCGGTTGGAAATCACCTCGACGTATGAATACTTGGAGAGACGGTTCAACAGGTCCCTGCGGATTCTCTCCAGTCTGCAATCCATCCTGTTTCAAACCTTTGCACGCTCAAGCGTTGTTCTCGTCCTGCCAGCACTCGCCATTTCGGCCGTCACGGGCATCAATGTCTATGTCAGCGTTCTTGTCATGGGACTGCTCACCACAATTTACACGGCGGTGGGCGGTTTTGAGGCGGTCATTTGGACCGAGGTTTTCCAAGCCGGGCTGATGTTGCTGGCACCCATTGCGATCATTTACGTTTGCATCACAGGATTGCCCGGCGGGGTGGGCGAGTTTTTTCAGATTGGACGCGATTACGGCAAATTTGATTTTGCATTGGTGACATGGGATGTGGCCGTTCCTGCGGTTTGGGTTCTAATGTTAATGCAATTTGTCACATGCACGGTGGCGACAGCAGGCGATCAACCCGTGATCCAGCGGGTGTTTTCAGCACCTCTCGCAGAAGTTCGAAAGGTTAACGCGATGAGCACCGCCTGCGGAATCATCATCGGCATCCTTGTCAATGTGATGGGTCTTGCAATCTTCGCCTATTTTCATGCACACCCGGGCAAATTTGACGCGGCCGCATTGAACGATCAGGTCGTGCCGATCTTTGTGGCGCAGGCCATGCCGATTGGTATGGCCGGGATGATTATTGCGGCCATCTTTGCCGCGTCGATGAGCACGGTGGCCAGCATCATGAACAGCGTGGCCACTTTATTTACGGAGGATTTTTACATGAAACTCAGAAAAAATGCCACCGACCGCGAGCGCCTCCTGAGTCTTAAGGCCAGTTCGTATGTGGTGGGGATTATCGGAACCCTGATGGCACTGGCTCTGGCGGCCCAGGATATCAAATCCATGATGGTTGTCTGGAGTCAGTTGGGGGCCTTGCTGGGAGGCGGAATTGTCGGCGTGTATTCGCTTGGCATGTTTACCAAACGCGCAAACGGGTTCGGTGCGATTTGCGGGGTGATCGGCAGCATCATCATCACGGCGTTGGTCAAGGCCTTCACTTCTCTTCATTGGGGCACATACCTCCCCGTTGCCATTCTCTCCTGCATTGTGATCGGCTACCTGCTGAGCCTTGTCGCCCCGCAACGCAAAGACCTTTCCGGCCTGACCGTCTTTACTCCTGCAGCAAAATGAAACAAATTGACATAGCCATGGTGGGCCTCAATTGGGGCGACGCCATTATTCGAGATCAAATTCTCCATGGGCCGGCCTCCGAGTTTTTCAAGCTCGCCGCCGTTTGCTCAAAAGAGAAGGAACGGGTGGACGCCTGCGCAAGCGCCTATGGCGTGAAGGGATACTACAGCCTGGACGACCTTTTGGCGGATGGAAACTTCCCCGCCGTGTGTTTGATGACCGGTCCGTTTGGACGTGCCGCCCTCATACAAAAAATTGTTGAGGCCGGTAAACATGTGATGACCACAAAGCCGGTGGAAGTGGACCCAGCGGCGGCACTCAAAGTCCTTGAGTTGGCAAAATCTCTGGGCCGGGTCGTTCACCTCAATTCCCCAACTCCCCTCCCCTCCCCGGACCTCGCGCAAATCCTCCAGTGGCGCAAGGAACTCTCCCTCGGACGCCCCATCGCAGCACGTGCGGACATCTGGGCCAGCTACCGCGAAACCGCCGATGGTAAATGGTACGATGACCCCGAAAAATGCCCGGTTGCACCCATTTTCCGGTTGGGGATTTATTTGATCAATGACCTTATCCGATTGATTGGAAAACCGGTCGCTGTCTCGGTCATGAGTTCACGCCTGTTCACCGGCCGCCCCACACCCGATAATGCCCAGATCAGCCTCATGTTTGAAAATGGAGCCATCGCCAACGTTTTCTCATCCTTCTGCGTGAATGATGCCCAGTGGTGGCTGAGTTCTCTGACCCTGAACCATGAGAACGGAACGGTTTATCGGAATGTGGGGCCCACGCTGAATGGATCTCCCCGATTAAATCCCGAACTCTCAGTGGTGGTCAACCGCGACGGCGCGCCGTACACCCTGCGGGCCGTTGCCGAGGGAAGCACAGAAGACTATCAGTGGGGCGCCTTCTGCAAGGCGATCCACGGAGAGCCCCTTGATGGCGAATTGTCTACCGAAGAAACTGTCCTTGCCCTCCGCGTGATCCGCGCGATGTCCCTCGCGCAAAAATCTGGAAAAATTGAAAGTATCCCGTGAGCCTGTGTATTGCCGAAGACCAGCCATCATAAGGACAAGGCCGTTCGGCAATTCAATCATCCAGAAAATTTCATGTCTCTATAGGAGAACAGGTTGCACAAGTTAGATCAGCGCATTTCCAACGTTTGGTCCTGACAGCCGACCGAAGGGAGACAGGCTTGCCGAAGGCAAGAGCACGTCCAAACCGAGGCCCACATCAATAATAACATCGGCTTGGATGCACGGGGCGCAACAGGCCATCCGGAACTTGAAAGCACGACATTCGAACAGGGATTGCCGACACTTCCGGATCGGCGCGGTTGGCCAAAACATCTCGCGGGAGAAATGTGTCAGACCACCAATGACCACTGGGGCATTGTGGCAAAAAAGTCACAGGAAGCAGTTGGCATGTGGGCTGCTTTGGAGTCTAGACTCTCACTCTTGTGAAGAAAACCGGCTTTGACATTTTAATGTGGACCCTTGCGCTTGGATGCCTGCTTCTGATGGGTGGCCCCGTCGGGTGTAAAAAATCCTCCGAGGAGGTGCCGGATGTGATTTTGCTGCACACCGGACGGATGCGCGGGAACGCCTACCCGGCGGATCTTCAGTCGATTGCCCCTCTGCAGCATTACCAATATCTTTCGGGCTACATCAAAGCCGTGAGGGAAAAAGCCGCGATGGATGGCACCAAGGTGTTATTGGTGGACCTTGGGGACAGCTTGGAAGGGTCGTTTGCAGCTCATGCAACGGGCTCGGAGAACATGGTCACGCTTTTCAACAGTCTGGGGTATGACGCCGTGGTCCTCAGCAATTTGGACAATGCGCTGAAACCCGAGTTGCTCGCGCGACTGAAGTCCGTGGTTCTCAATCCGTTCGCGAATTCCTCGGGTCAGCCCGCAACCGAGGGCACGATTTTTGGAACACGCTTTGAAAAGGCCGGGCTTCCGGTGAGTCTGATGGCGAATTTTTATGGAGACGCCACGGCGCAAAGCAACCCGGACCGGTTCCCGGCATGGTTTGGAAACACAAAATCCGAGGTGGAGCCGTTTCGCGATTATCTTGGGCTGGCCAAATCTCTGGGTCCTGCAAAGCCGGGCGAATTGTCACTTCTCACATGGATGAAAATCGATGCGATGGAATCCGGCCCGACGGCATTCCTTGAGGAACTTCGCAAAGCGGGGGTGCATGCGGTGATGGGACACCGGATTTACGGGGCAAACAAAAAAGATGTCTGGAGCTCCAGTGGATTTCTGAATTGGAACCCGCCGGTTTCTCTCAATATTTTGCGCAACAATGGAGGCTTCGCTCTGGCAAGGATGGACCTCCGTCGTGAGGGCGATTCCTGGAAGGTGCTTGCTCACGAGATTCTTCCCATGACCGCAAACACCGCCCCTGCTGACCAGGAGATATTGCAGTCCATGAAGGCCTTCGGCGAAACAATCACGAAAGCAGACAAGGTGCTAACGGACCTGAAATCTCCCGTCTCGGCGGACCAGATTTTCCTTGCTTACACCACGGCACTTGCGGGTTTGCCGGGAACCGATGTCGTCCTGTATTCGAAGGAATCCATTCGCTCCGATTGGAATGCCGGCGAACTGCGGGCCAGCGAGGTTTTTAACAGCCTTCCATGGACCACCGGCATCGTGCAAATGACCCTCACTCCAGAACAAATTGCCAAGGCCGGGGAGTTGATAGGTTTGGTAGCATCGCCCTCGCCTCTG
>JBGSVX010000558.1:0-2616 GCA_041752795.1 Terrimicrobiaceae bacterium | reverse complement strand
CTTCCTGCATCCTCGTCTATGGGCCCGGCAAATACCGGTTCATGAATTTTGTCAAAGTTGGGCTTGGCCTCACGGTGATTCTGAGTGTGCTTGTTCTCTCCCTACTTGCTGTCTTCTGGCCGCTGTGGCCAACTTAGGGATATGTTCTGGAATTTCTCTGACAACTTCATTTCTTCCCGTTGCCACATGCCAATGTCCTGATAAATCTGTGAAATGATGAAAGTCACCAAAGTGAAATATGCGTTGTGGGCTGCCGACTGGAAGCGGTGTTTGGATTTTTACCGGGCTCTCTTTGACGGAGAAGTGACCATGGAGTCCGAAGTGTGGAGTGAAATCGTGATTGCCGGTGCGACCATCGGCATCCATGGAGGAGGAGAAGGCAAAAGAACGTGGACTGGTCTGACCTTTCAAGTTGACGATCTTCGGTCAGGAATCACGCGTTTGCAGGAGTGTGGTGGAATACTCACATCAACTCCCACAGACACCCCTGAGGACCCTCTCCACCTGGCAATGTGCGCAGACCCTGACGGAAATGAATTCATGATGACTCAAAAACGTCGATGAAATCTTTTCGCGAAGAGCTTTGGTTTGAGGTTTCCTCACGCCGGGGATTCCTGAATATCACACCCCAGATTTCTCGGTGCCTCGCAAAAAGCGGGATTCGCGAAGGGCTCTGCCTCGTGAATGCCATGCACATCACCGCCAGTGTATTTATCAATGATGATGAGTCCGGACTGCACAGGGATTTTGAGAAGTGGCTGGAAAAAATGGCTCCCGAGAAGCCTCACTCCCAATACGCTCACAACGGTGGCGAGGACAATGCCGACGCCCACCTCAAACGCTCAATTATGGGACGCGAGGTGGTGGTTGCGGTCACCGAGGGATCGCTCGATTTCGGCCCATGGGAACAAATTTTTTATGGGGAATTTGACGGCCTCCGTCGCAAGCGTGTGCTTGTAAAAATTATCGGGGAATAATCCTTCCGTTACAAAAAATGTCACACCTGTGACATGATTTGTAACCACACGAGGGGGGTAGTCCCGCAGATCAGCGGCAGAATTGTCTCCATTGAGGTTTTGATGGGGTCCATGGTAGTTCCAGAGGGAACTATAGAAACGCAGTCGTGTCCTCCTCATTGCTCAGGAATCCAAGGTCCAATTTTGCGAAGACCGATTGACCGTTTGATGAAAGAAGCTTGATGCCGTCATTATCGCGGAGAATCGCTTTGACGCGATTGAAACCGGGAGGAATTTCGGCTACGCCCATGATCACGTTCACGCACAGAGGCTGAGTTGGCGACAGTTCGAGCACAGTTGGGATTCCATCCTTGCTGACCGGGTTGGGTTTTACAGATTCGGCAAGTCCGGAATGAAAATAGGAGGTCACTTCCTCGAGGCCAAGGACCTTGCGGTGACGTCCGTTCCATGGCGGGTAGTGACGTCCTCCATTCGAATGCCAGAGGATGGTGGAGGCCAAAACCTTCGGGTCCTTGAGGCTGAACCAGAGGTAACCCTGACTTTCAAACGTCACGGCGGTCCACGCAAATGGCGTGCCGGGGTTGGAATTGAGCATGACCAGATCCTCGTAGCCCTCGCGAGCTGGATATCTGGAAAGGTCTGCCATGGTGCCATCTGAGCAGGGCACTTTGGAAAGAGTTTTGAAAAACGCCCCCGGTTTTAAACTCGAATATCCGCCCTCCGATGGGTTTTCAAATGGACCCGGAAAGACCTGGCCTCGCACAAACGGGGAGGTGGAAATCCGTCCCCCGCCCGCTTCAAAATTCAGCATGGCGTGATGACCCAAGTTCATGGGGCCTTTGGACTCCGAAATGGTGTGACGTGAATAGATCGCCGTGTCTCCGGCCCTCAGGGCAATGCATTTGTCCACGTGGGCTTTGCGGATGCCGGTATTCAATTCGGTTTCGAGCACGGCCCAGTTGTTGCGCTGAAAAGACGAAAGAAATATCCAGTCGTTGTTTGCCGTTTCCCCGTGGACCGGGTGGACTTCAGATTTCCATGGAGATGCGTTTCCACCAAAAGGCATGCAAAAAAAGTCTCCCCGGAGTGCCCGGAGAATGGGAGGGAGGGACTTCGCGGCTTTTTCGCCGGCCCATGGCGCAAGGTGAAATGGCGAGACCGAGCGATTTTTGAAATGAAATTCCACCGGACCCAATTGGCCTCCCGAGCGCGTGAGGGCCGCAGAAACACAATCTGAGTGAATTTCCCAGGATGGTTCCCCTGCAATGACGGCGGTTTTCATAAATCAAGACCTTAGTCTCTTTCCCGGTATTGAAAATTCAAAATCCATGGCAGATCGGAAAGCGCCTATCCGTAAGACGTTCGGGCTCCGGCAGGAAGAAGATTCCTCCGTGCATCGTTTGCGAAAGGATTTATCGTGTTTCTGGAACAATGAAAAAATCGGAGCGCATTGGCAATTTTGTGAAGGGCCTCGGGATAGAGGCACAATCCGACTGGCATCCGTGTTATCGCGGGTATTTTGAATGTTTTAACGTCGGCAATTATTATGAAGCGCATGATGTTCTCGAACATCTCTGGCTTGAGGAACGGCAAAACATCTTTTACAAAGCACTCATTCAATTGGCGGGGGCCTTTGTGC
>JBGSVX010000557.1:0-2570 GCA_041752795.1 Terrimicrobiaceae bacterium | reverse complement strand
CACCGAATTGGGTGGCTCGGAGGCGGGCTTCCTTGCAAAATCTGAACTCCGCAGAAAAATCACGGCAACCAGAACGTGGTTTGCGGGGATTTCTTACAATGGCCGTGCGACGGATAGTCTCTCTCTGGAAGTGCTGGATGGCCGGGATAGCCGGGCTTACCTGGGATGGGACTGGACCCTGGACAAGGCGTCGCTTTGGAGATTTGCCACAACCGGCTATGGCCGCATCGCCACGGTGGATCAATCGGTGATTGGCAATGGCTTCGGCGCGGAATGGCAACTCGAACGGCTCGTGATGAGGGAGCCCATAGAAATTCGCCTCGCGTACGTGGGTCAGTTCAGCTCCTTTGACACCACCTCGACAAATTCCAACATTGTTTCTCCGCTCTTCGAACCCGGCTCAACATCCGCCGGGGAAGTCGCGGCCTTGGATGCGGCAGGCATTGAAGCGGCAACGCCGGAAACACTCATTGATCCATTGATCCACTATGAGGGAGTTTCTCTGACCTTGCGCCGGGAGATTCTTCCAAGGTGGACGATTGAGGCCACCGGGCTCTTCGGTTATTATTTCGATTCCTCTCAAACCAGCTATGGCGGCTACCTGCGAACGACCTGGTTGCCCCGCAAAAGCCTTGAAATCAACCTCAGCGCGGGTTACCTCAGCAGTGGCACTCAGAGCAATACCGGCTCCCAGCTCTTGGATTTCGCCTTTTCCCTCCGCTATTTTTACTAATCTCTTAAAACCAAACATAACCTTATGCATACACTAAAACGAATCCTCTTCCTCCTTGCCCCCATCCTCATTGCAGGGTGTGTCTCGAATGTGGAATCCGGCCCGGCAAAACCTGATATCAAACTCACGGGCACCGTGGTTATCGCCCCCTTTGCGAACGCAACGGATGATGACAATGCCGGGCGGGCCTTTGCCGACCTGATTGCCACGGAACTCGCGTATCATGGACTGGTTGTTGTTTCCCTGCCCCCCAAACCCACGGACGACCTCGGTGCGGTGCCTACTTACACCACAGAGGAACTTATTCAGGCCGCCAAAAAGAACAATGCCTCGGGAATTGTCCGAGGCACGGCCATCGAGTTCCGCTACAAGACCGACCTGGATGGAGATCCCGCCGCAGGGGTCTATGTGGAAATCCTCGACCCAACAAACCTAGCGGCCATGTGGCATGGCAGTTCATCGCGCACTGGTCTCGTGTATGCATCGTTGGCCGGGACCGCACAGACTGCCATACGGGATGTGGTCGCGAGGATGCCGATTCGCTGATTTGAGTTTTAATCCGTGCTGAATTCATCTTCTGCTCTCGGTCTTGGTGCGGAAACGCGCGGGAAGGCCTTTCGTTGGCTTCTGGACACCGCTGTGCTTCTTGCGGTGATTGCCGGAGGCAGCCTCCTGCTGGACCGCAACCCGGTTGGCTGGATCGCAACAAACCCCTCCCCATTTCTCCTTGTCCCCGCGCTCATCGGCGGTCGATACGGAGTTCTCGCCGGATTGACAGCAGGCCTGGCCGCGACCTTGCCGCTCATTTTCCGGAGTCAGTACGAAATTCTGGAAACCCTGACCGTTTGGACCTACACCTTGGTGAGCATGCCCCTCTCCGGCTTGGTCTGTGGGGAGATTCATCGTTTGGTCACGCGCAACATGAGGCGGGATCAATTGGAACTCCGTCATGCCCGCCTTCGCCTCCGGGCCTTGGATCAGCAAATTCACTTGCTAACCGAAGTCAAAGATGAGTTGGATCGCGAACTTGCGCTCACCAACTCGGATATCGCCACGCTGGATTTCGAAATTCGCCGGGTGCTTCAGGCTCCACCGGACCGGTTCAACGAGAGTCTCCTTGGATTGGTCACCCGCAAAGGCAAACTGGAGGAAGCTGCCATTTATCATTTGCAGGCGGATGGCACATGGAAACGCACGGCCGTGCAGGGCACATCGGACTCCTGGCCCGAAGTGCTGGATCCTTCCTCCTCTGTGGTGGCCGCAGCTGCGCTCAAATCGGGCATCATGGCCACACTCCCCGGAATCTGGAAACCCTCGATTCCCCTGCCGCCTTCGGAGCCCCTGCTTGTTTGCCCGCTTGGCGCAGAGTTCAGCCCGAACGGACTGCTGCTCGTCCGCTCGATGCCATTTCACTCTTTCAACCGGAGAACTCTTCGCACATTGGAAGTGATCTGCCGCTGGGTTTCGGAATTCACCGCTCTGGAACAACGCAAGGACGGGCTCTTCGATCAGAGGGGCCGCTTGGCGCCTGAGGATTTCAAGCAAATGGTAAACCTCGCCTGCCTTGCTGAAAAAGAATTGCGTATCAGTTCCTCGGTCATTTTGATGCACTCTGGCAACAGCCGACCGGTCTCCGCCGAGGCACTTTTTTCCTCGGTGCGCGGAGCCATGCGGGTCGGTGATGTGGTTATGACCACTGACTCCCCCCACCCCTGTCTCCTGTTGCTCCTACCGCTCACAGGACGCCGTGGCGCCGAAATCTGCGTGGCAAGATTCCGGGATTTTGCAACGGATCCAACTCGTGGGTCATTGATCCTGACCGGGGACATTCTCACAA
>JBGSVX010000556.1:0-7860 GCA_041752795.1 Terrimicrobiaceae bacterium | reverse complement strand
GTTCAAAACCTGTGCCCATCAAGGCCTGATTGCCCAACCAGACCCGGCAGGTGCATTGGTCCCTGATTCCACAAAAAAATTGCTCATGCGGTGGACGTTCGAGGGTTCGGCAGATAGAGTCTGAGAACTTTTATGAACGAGTTCGTCCACCTCCATTGTCACACCGAGTATTCCCTGCTTGATGGGGCAGTCCGACCGAAGGACATGGTCCGCAGGGCGGCCGAACTGGGCATGCCCGCCGTGGCAGTGACCGATCATGGCAACATGCATGGCGCAATCGAGTTTTACAAAGAGGCCAAGTCGGCAGGCGTTAAGCCGATCCTTGGCATGGAAGCCTACGTGTCACCGCGCCCGATCTCCGAAAAATCCTCAGGAAACGGGAAAGACAACTACAGTCACATGACTCTTCTGGCCGCGGACGAGGAAGGGTATGGCAATCTGGTCAAACTTTCCAGCGCCTCGCACCTCGAGGGGTTTTACTACAAACCCAGAGTGGACCGTCAGTTGCTGGAAACCCATCGGCGCGGTTTGATCGCTCTCAGCGGATGTCTGAATAGTGACCTGAATACCAAAATTCTTGCCGGGGATGAAGCCGGAGCCCTCAAGTTGGCGGGCGAGTGGAGCGAGATTTTCGGGCCGGAGAATTATTTTATCGAGATGCATGATCACGGGATCGAGGCGCAAGGGCGCTGCAATCCAGCGCTTATGCGCATTGCCGACAAACTCGGGCTCGGCCTTGTGGCCGCGAATGATGTGCATTTTTTGGAGCGCTCGCATCATGAATCGCATGACATCCTCCTGTGCATCGGTACGGGCTCCATGGTCATGGATTCCCGCCGCATGCGGTATTCCGAGGAATTGTATTTTAAGACTGGCGAAGAAATGCATGCCATCTTCTCCGGGATCCCGCAGGCACTTCAAAACACCCTGCTCATCGCGGAGCGCTGCAATCTCACTCTCGAGTTTGACAAACCCAAATATCCGGCCTTTGAGCCCCCGCCCGGTCTCACAAGAGAAGCCTACCTGCGTAATCTCTGCCAGGATGGCCTCCGCGACCGCTATGGCGACCGGGCCGAATCGGATCCTGTGCTCTCGAAGCGCTTGGAATACGAACTTTCGGTCATCGAAAAGACCGGTTTCGTCAGCTACTTTCTCATTGTCTGGGATTTTATTCACTACGCCAAAACCCAGGGCATTCCGGTTGGACCCGGTCGTGGCTCGGCGGCCGGCTCTCTCATTGCATATGTATTGGGAATTACGGATATCGACCCTATTCATTTCGGGCTCATTTTTGAACGATTCTTGAACCCGGACCGCATTAGTCCACCGGATATTGACGTGGACTTTTGCATGAACCGGCGAGGGGAAGTGATCGACTATGTGCGGCGCAAATACGGCGAGCGTTGTGTTTCCCAGATTGTGACGTTTGGAACCCTTGGTGCAAAAAGTGTCGTGCGCGATGTGGCGAGGGTTCTGGGGTGGAGTTACGGTGACGGTGATCGTCTTGCAAAAATGATTCCCACCGATCTCGGAATCACGCTTGAGAAGGCTGCCGAAAAAAATCCCGAGCTCAAAGCAGCCATTGAGAGCCAGGACGCCACACGGCAGTTGTGGGATCATGCGATCCTGCTCGAAGGACTCAGCCGCAACACGGGGATCCACGCGGCGGGAGTCGTGATCGGCGACCGCCCGCTTGATGAGTACATTCCCCTCTGCCGCGGCAAAGAAGATGAAGTGGTCACCCAATATTCCATGGGCGCTCTCACCGATCTGGGCATGCTCAAAATGGATTTTCTCGGGCTGAAAACGCTCACGGTGATTGAGACCGCCCTGCGGCTCATTCATGAGAAACATCCGGACTTCGATCTTGCAAAGATCCCCATGAAAGATTCCCTCGCTTTTGCACTCTACAACCGGGGGGAAACGGTTGGGGTATTTCAGATGGAAGGTTCCGGCCTCACCAATGTCTGCAAACGATTTGATGTGAGCAGCATCGAAGACATTGTCGCCCTCGGTGCGCTCTATCGTCCGGGGCCGATGCAGTTCATTGATGACTACATCGCCAGAAAAAAAGGTCTCAAAAAAATTGAGTATATCCATCCGCTGCTCGAGCAGGTGTGTTCGGAAACCTACGGGATCATCGTCTATCAGGAACAGGTGCAGCTCGCCGCCAACAAACTCGCAGGCTACACACTCGGTGAGGCCGATCTCCTCCGCCGCGCCATGGGCAAAAAGGATGTTGAAAAAATGAAGAAGGAGCGGGTCCGCTTCGTGGAGGGCTGCCAGCGGGTGAACAACATCCCCGAAGCAGTCGCAGACGCGATCTTCGGCTTCATCGAAAAATTTGCGCAGTACGGTTTCAATAAGAGTCATAGTGCCGCCTATGGATGGGTCTCGTATCAGACCGCCTACCTCAAAGCCCACTACCCGGTGGAGTTCATGGCGGCGTTGCTGACCCATGATGCTTCGACCACGGATCGGCTGGCTGAAGTGATTGCCGAGTGCCGGAAAATGGAAATCTCGGTCCTGCCTCCTGCCATTAATGAAAGTGGGCTGGAGTTTACCCCGGTGGAAACGAAGTCGGGTCGTGCCGTACGATTTGGTCTGGCCTCCATCAAAAATGTTGGCGAAGGCGCCATGCGCTCAGTCGTGGCCGAACGCACAGCCAAGGGGCCATTCACCACACTCGATGATTTTTGCTCGCGACTGGATTCCCGCACGGTCAACCGCAAAATTTTGGAAAGCCTTGTCAAATGCGGTGCGTTTGATGCCTTCGGCGAATCCCGCGCACAATTGTTTGTGGAAATCGAGCAGGCCATGAACTCCGCCGCCGCAGTGCAGAGAGACCGGGCGAGCGGTCAGGGCGGACTTTTTGATGTGTTGGATCTTGCCTCGCCGCCCCGCAAATCCGACATGCCAGCACCCGAGCCATGGACGCAAACGGAAACCCTCGCCTACGAAAAGGAACTGCTCGGGTTTTATGTAAGCGGCCACCCGCTGGAGTCATATCAGGGTCACTTCGATAGCGGCAAACTGACCTCCATCCTCGAGGCGGCCCAAGTTCCCGAATCGGGCTCGTTCAAGTTGGGCGGCATTGTCATTTCCTCGGAAAAGCGATTCACCAAAAAAGACAACCGTCCTTTCGGAGTTCTCGTGCTGGAAGATTTCACCAGCTCCATGGAAATCACCGTTTGGGATGATGTCTTCACCAAAAATACCGAGCTCCTCGTTCCCGGGACCGTGCTTGCAGTCAATGCCCGCATCAATCGCCGTGATGACACCGTGCGCGCAACCGCCACCAGCATCAATCCCCTCAAGCCCCGCGCCGGCTCAAAACCCGTGCTTTTGAAGTTGGCCCTCGAGCGTCTCAATGATGGCATTCTAAAGGCCGTTGCGGCCGCAGCCAAAGCCAACCCGGGCAAACGCCCCCTCCTTCTCGAAATCGCCAAACCCGATGGCTCCTCCGTGCGACTGATAACATCCGACTCCTTTTGCGTCGCCGAGGAGAGCGAGATCCGTTCCGCAGCGGGAGGCGCTCTTATGGACGATGCCTGAACATTCTTTATGTGATAGCACTAAGACATAGTCGCACTATCACCTCCTTCATCCCGCCCCAAAGCCCTGCCCTGAATTTGACCTTTCTCAGCGTGTCTTGAGATCCTTTATCTTGATCGCCCTGGATCGCTTCGCACGGGCGGCCGCGCTGAGGCGGTAGCCTTTGGCGGGTTTCGTTTTGAGGAGGGGGCTGGACTTGAGGCGTTTCTTCGCAGCGGCGATGGCCTTTGCGTATTGGGGCAGCCATTTTGATTGGGCGACAAGCATTTCATCAGTGAGTTGCCAGACCTCGGGCGGATTGCACACGGCACCAACCAAGGGATCGAGGAGCATCGCCTGCTTGAGCAGGAAATCGTCGCCGCTGACCGCCGCTTCCACACCGAGGCGTTGGACGGAGATGGATTGATTGCAGACCGCGGCGCAGCCGAGCGGCAGATTGCCCACGGGCTGAAGATGGATGCCATGACGATCGACGTAACCGGGTCTTTCGATGATGGCGTCGTCCGGCAGGTTGGTAATGGTGCCCGCATTGGGCAAATTGAAGTGCCCTCTGTAAGGACGGCCCGTTTCAAGGGCCTCCAAAATAAAGGCCCCGTGTTCGTCCGAGCGCTTTTTGACGTCGAAAGTGAGTGGGGGATGTCCGTCCACACCCTTGGCGAACTCGCGGTTGAACCAGTCACGTCCCTCATTGCAGACGCGAAGGTATCCGCCCGTTTCGCCATGGATCCAGGTACCCAGGTCGCACCATTGTGCGATCTCATTCCCGCGTTTGCGATACCACATGAGATATTCGCTCAGGTGGCCGTTACTTTCGGTGCTGTAAACCCCGAAGCGGCGAAGCATATCGATCCGGCATTTCTCGGTTTTTGAAAAAACGGGATGGGCCTCGAAGGCGGCCAGCAATTTAACCGCAGCCACCCTCCGCGCTCCGGCACGGATATCAACGAACCATGTCTGGTGGTTGATGCCGGCACAAACATAACTCAACTCATCGTGCGGGATGCCGAGAACCTCGGCGATCTGATGTCCGCCGTGCTGAACGCCATGACACAGGCCCACGCAGCGCACGCCTCCGTGGACATTGGCTGCCCAGGTGAGCATGGCCATCGGGTTGGCGTAGTTGAGCAGCAGACAATCCGGTGCGGCGACCTCGCGGATGTCACGGCAAAAATCCATGATGGCGGCGATCCCACGCTGCGCATACATAAGCCCGCCTGCGCAGAGGGTGTCGCCCACGCATTGATCAATGCCGTAGCGGAGGGGAATCTCGATATCCGTCTGAAACGCCTCCAAACCACCCACCCGCACGACGCAGAAAACATACTTGGCACCGGCAAGCGCTTCACGCCGGTCGGTGGTGGCAATCAGTTTTGTCGGCAGGCGGTTATGGGCGATGTCGCGGCGGCAAAGTTCGGCGACCATACTGAGCTGGCGCGCGTCGATATCTGTAAATGCGAGTTCGACGTCGGCGAATTCCGGAATGGTGAGCAAGTCGGCAACAAGCTTCCGGGTAAACTCAATTGAGCCTGCTCCGATGAATGCGATGCGTGTGGGCATGGTTGGGTGTGTTTGGTGAATACATGCTCACCATATCACTTGCCAAACGATTAAAAATCGATTTGATGTGCGAAAATTGGTCATTTTGTGCTACAGCAATTTCAACGTATTCCGAAGGGTTTTCGCGCGCTGGTTTTTCCTGCTGAACACCTGGTCCTGCACTCGACGCTGACTTCGGCCGGGCACGAGGTTCGCACCACGTCTGACTACAATTGGCATGGGCTTCGGCGAGGTTCGACCGAGACCGCCTTGCTGCAATACACGTTGCGCGGATCGGGTTGCCTGCGGGTTGGGGGACGTGAGTGGAGAGTTGGCCCCGGCGACGCCATGCTTCTGCATTTTCCATCAGACAATCGTTATTGGCTTCCGGTTGGTGGCACGTGGGAATTTTTGTATGTGTGTTTGGAGGGCAGGGAGGCACTGCGACTTTGCCGCGATGCAGAAGCACGGCTTGGCCCCTGCGCAAGACTGTCGGGGCATTCGCCCGTGGTTGCGTGCCTTGCCCGGATTGTTCGGGCAGCGCTCCAGGGTGAAATTACAAACGGTCCGTCCGCGTCCGCGCTTGCATATGAGCTTGCTGTGACGCTGGTGGCCGAGCGTCCCGCTGCAAGCAAGCGCTTTCTGAATGTCCACGCGCCTGCATTGGAGCGTTCACGGGATTTTGGCGACGCCCACCTTGCTGCACCGATTGGTGTCGCTGATTTGGCCAAAGCGGCAGGCCTTTCCCGTTTCCATTTTTCCCGTTTATTTCGTGCTGAAACGGGTCAAACGCCCGCAGCCTGGATCTCTAACCGACGGGTGCAGAAAGCTGCACAATTGCTCCGAGAGCGACAGCTTCCCATCAAAGAAATTGCTCGCCAATGCGGCTTTCCCGACGTGCAGAGCTTCGGGAAAGTTTTCCGTCGCATGGTGGGTCAGCCCCCCGCGAGGTACCGGAACAATGGTGAGTAGTGTCTCGGAGAGTCTGAAACGGGCAAATCGAAGGATTCCTCTTTGGTAAACAGCCCTTCTCGATATTTGCAGCGGCCAACCACATAATTTTCCACAGCATTATTTTTGCACCCGGCGGGGGTCGAACCCACAACCTACGGCTTCGGAGGCCGGCACTCTATCCAATTGAGCTACGGGTGCTTTGCGATGGAGGATTGTGCATGATTTTGATCGGGACCGCAAGTCCCATGCGCGGTTTTTCGTTTGCACATCTGGATAAGCTGGGGAATAATTACGGACTTACCCATGAAGGCCCTTATCCCCAGTCTTGGACTTTGCATGTTAACTGCATCGGCTTTTGGAGCCGAGGTGAACTCGTCGTTTTCCAAAAGTGACGAATTCATTCGCGTGGCGATGCAGTTACGGGATGACACGCTTGGCAAGGTGCAACCGCAGGTCGTTGTGGGGAGCGGCAGTCGGTCTGGTTTTAACCGATATCCCTGGCGAAATGGGATTGTCACCACGGTTTTCTGGGTCGGTGAGCAGCCCACGGCCAATAATCCGACTCCCAATTGCAAGAGTTCATGGGACGCCAACTGGCATCGCAACTTTGGTGGCTACGACAACCCGGATCCAGCCGCTCGCGCCAATTTTCTTCCGAAGCGTTTCGTTCCAAAACAAAATCCCTTTTACGTGGCGCTTCCTTATAATGATGTGACCCGTGGCACGACAAAACCGGAGTCAAGAAAAGTGATTCCTTGGTTCAAGCAGGCTTTTCAGAGGCCCGGCAAGTCGGTTGTGAAAGGACGCTGGATTGCGATTCGTCGTGGAAATCGCATCGCGTATGCCCAGTGGGAGGATTGCGGCCCGTTCCGAACCGATCATTACCAATATGTTTTCGGCAACGATCGGCCGAAGCCCAACCTGAACCAGGGAGCCGGGTTGGATGTGTCCCCTGCGGTGCGCGATTACCTTGGTTTGAAAGGCAAAGATGTTTGCGATTGGAAATTTGTTGAGGCCAGAGATGTGCCTGCCGGCCCATGGACCAAATATGGGGAAAACAACACGTTTGTTCTTCAGCGTCGCGGGGCAAACCTGTTTGTTGCTGACAGGAACAACGCCTACGGTGCCAAACGATAGGTGCGCAAGTCTTTCCTGCTGACCGGATTTGCTGTTTCGGCAGCGATTGTTTTTTCCTGCCTTCCCGGCCTTCAAGGCCAGGAATTTGAAGGACGATCCCTGGTCAAAGCCCAGTTGGTTGCGGACACGTCTGCCGTGGTTCCGGGGAAATCCTTTCAGGTGGGCCTCCTCATGGAAATGGCGGAGGGGTGGCACACGTATTGGGAAAATGCCGGGGACGCCGGACTTCCTACAAAAATTGTGTGGTCATTGCCCGAGGGCTTCACTGCCGGGCCGATCCAATGGCCGACCCCAAAACGTTTGATCGAACCCGGGGATATTCACGCCTTCGGTTACAAAGGACGGGTGATGTTGTTGAGCACTATTCAGGTGCCTGAGAACATTTCGACGCCGACTGTTGTGCTCCATGCCAAGGCCTCGTGGCTGGTTTGCAAGGAATCGTGCATTCCCGGTTCGGAGCAACTGAGCTTGGAACTTCCCGTTTCCAACTCTGCCATTCCCGCCTCAGAGCCCATCTTCGAGCATTTCCGCAGTTCGCTGCCTTTGACCGATACGCCACCATTCTCCGTGAGTTGGCAGGAAACACCGGAAGCGACTACCCTCACGCTCAAGGGCGTTTCGGAATCCTCGGAATTTGATTTTTTGGTGACCTCCGGTGGTGGAATCCATCCGCAAATC
>JBGSVX010000555.1:0-3390 GCA_041752795.1 Terrimicrobiaceae bacterium | reverse complement strand
TTCCCGCCATCGGAATGAAGATGTGGTCGGAGGAGCGACGGATGGGCACCATGGAATTGCTGCTCACGATGCCGGTTGCTCCCTGGCAGCCAATTGTTGGAAAGTTTCTTGCTGGTTGGATCGTGATCGCCATTGCTCTTTTCCTGACCTTCCCCTTCGTGCTCACCGTCAACTACCTCGGAGACCCGGACAATGGAATCATTCTCGCCGGCTACCTCGGGAGTCTGCTTCTCGCCGGGTCCTATCTCGCTGTCACCTCCTTCACTTCGGCCCTCACCCGCAATCAGGTCATTTGCTTCATTCTGGCCGTGGCCATCTGCCTGTTTCTGGTGCTCTCAGGCTTCGGTCCGGTTTCGGATTTTTTGGCACAATTTGCACCGCGGGGCTTTGTGGATTTTGTCGCGGGGTTCAGTGTGATGACCCACATTGAATCCATCCAGCGCGGGATCCTTGACACATCGGATCTTGTGTATTTTCTTTCGGTCATCGGACTGGGCTTGTTTGCCACAGGAGTCGCTCTGAAATCTCATCGGGTCGGATAATCACCATGAAATCCAAGGCCTTCTTTTCAACGCTTTTGATTTGCCTCCTGGTTCTGGCAGCTGTTTTGGCAATCAATATCCTGGCAGGGAAATTTCGTGCACGGATTGACCTCACCCAGGATCGTGCCCACACTCTCTCCGCAGGCACCCGCAGCATGCTTTCAAAACTTGGCACCCCGACCCAAGTGCGCCTCTATGTCTCCACGGGAGACGCTTCGATGCCACCATTTCTGAAAAGTTATGTACAGCGGGTCGAAGACTTGCTCGCGGAAATGAGCCAGGCCTCCAGTGGAAAACTGGAAGTGATCCGCCTGTCGCCAACCCCCGATTCGGATGCCGAGGATTCCGCCCGCATGGACGGCATTGAACCCCACCCTCTGCCGGATGGAAGCGGCCTCTACCTGGGACTCTCAGCCAGCATGTTGGATCAAAAGGTGGCCCTGCCATTCCTTGCTCCGGACCGGGAGCGACTGCTGGAATATGATATCGCCCGGGCCATCGCCAGGGTCTCAGCAACCGAGCGCCCGAAACTTGGCATCATGAGTCCCCTGCGAGTGCTGGGGCAGCCAATGTCCCTGATGATGCCAAGTGGCGACGGTCCGAAACCATGGGTGCTTGTGGAGGAACTGCAGCGCGATTTTGATGTCCGGGAGGTTCCCATGACCTCGCCCGAGATTCCATCAGACCTCGATGTGTTGCTGGTGATTCATCCGCGGGAAATTACTGCTGCAGCCCAATACTCGCTGGATCAGTTTGTTTTGCGAGGTGGACGCCTCGTAGCATTCCTTGACCCTTACTGCATTTTTGATGGAGGTACATCAGGCTCACCGACGTCTTCCACACTGAGCCTGCTCCTTCCGGCATGGGGACTCGAGTTTCCTCAAAACACGGTTCTGGCCGATTTGGATTTTGAAGGAAAACTCCGGGATGGTCGCGCCCCAGCCCTTCTGGATCTCACTCCATTGGCCATGAATCGAAACGACGTGCTAACCTCCGGGTTGGACAGCATTCTCATGGCTTTCGCGGGAACCTATTCTATCAAACCCGACAAAATTTCCACCTCCGAGGTTTTGATTCATTCTTCCGAAATGTCCCAACTCGTGCAACCCTCCGTGGCCAGAACGTCTCCGGATTCGATTATCCGGAATTTTGAGCCATCAAAAACCCAATTCCCGCTCGCGGTGCGGTTGACCGGAAATTTCTCCTCCGCATTTCCTGATGGCAAACCAGAGGGAAGTGCCGCAAAAGCCGACCACCTGAAACAATCCACTTCGCCCTCCTCGGTGATTCTGGTTGGAGACGCCGACATGCTGCATGATCAGTTGAGTGTCACCGAGGTCCGGGGCCTGTATCCCGGTGGCAAGATGTTCATCCCCACGAATGGCAATCTGGTTCTCGCCCAAAGCGCCGTCGAGCAATTGGCAGGTGATGAAGACCTGATTGCAGTTCGCAGCCGGGCCGTGCTCAATCGCCCGTTCACGGTGGTTACGGCCATGCAGGCAGAAGCCGAACAAAAATTCCAATCCACCATCCGGGACCTGGAAGCCAGTCTCAAAGAAGCCCAAAACCGTCTTGCCTCCCTCCAACAAAAGAAGGAAGACGGTCAACGCTTCCTGCTCTCCACCGAACAACAGCGGGAAATTGAAAGTTTCCGCGCAAAGGAATCCGAGGTCAAAAAGCAACTCAAAGAAACCCGTCGCGCCTTGCGGTCAGAGATTGATGCCTTGGAAACCCGGCTCAAGTGGATGAACCTTGCCGCCGTGCCGCTTCTTGTTGCATTGGTCGCCATCTTCTACGCAATCCTGCGCCGCAAGTCCTCATCAGCCCGATGAAAAAGATCCTCGTTCTTTTTCTTACCCTCATTCTTTTGGCGGCAGCAGCCATCCTTTGGAAGCCCCCGGTCAAAGAACAATCTCCAAGCAAAATCCTGCCAGATTTCAATCCAGAAAAAGTGGCCACCATCACCATTTCTTCCACAGAAAATTCGGTGACCCTGCAAAAATCAGAGAATGAGTGGACGGTTCGCGAAAAAGGAAATTTCCCTGCGGACCCGAACCGGATCGCAGACCTGCTGTTTCAAGCATGGGACGCCAAACCCGCCCAACAAATCGAAGTGGAACAGGCCCAACACGGACGTCTGCAACTCGCTGCACCCAGCGACCAATCCCCACAACAAGATGCCGCCATCAAGGTCCAGTTTTTTGATGCCTCAGGCAAATTGCTCGATGCTCTCCTCCTCGGAAAAAATCAAATGACCCCAAATCAGGGTGGACTTCCCGGAACTGCCATCGGTCGCTACGTCAAACTTGATGGAGAATATCCCACGGTTTTTCTGACAAAAGAAACCTTCTCTGAAGCGCTCCCCTCACCCTCCACCTGGCTGGACCCCATACTCCCAAAAATGATCGACCCGGATTTTGTGGAATATTCCCATGGTCAGAATTCCTGGAAAATTCTCGCGGAAGGAAACTCCTGGAAACTCGCTCCGCTGACCCAACCCGAAATCTCCAAATCCAAAAAACCGGTAAAATCATCGCCATCCCCTGCTGCATCCGAATTTCTGGACCTTGCAAAAATCATCCCATTCCTCGCCGCTTGGAACGCCCCAAAACTCGTGGACGTGGTCCCGGATTCCGCAGATGCGGATCACGGTCTGGAAAATTCCCGCACGCTGACGTTTGTTGAAAAGGATGGTACCCGCGTCACCTATTCCTTCAGTGAGCCCCAAGGTGCCACATTCCCTGCCCGAGTTATTGTCCAGAAAAACAACGAACCAACCGGCCCATGGTCATCCCGCGTCATCCTCCTGCCCGCCTCCCTATTCTCAACCATTCCCACCTCACGGAAG
>JBGSVX010000554.1:0-3686 GCA_041752795.1 Terrimicrobiaceae bacterium | reverse complement strand
TGAACAACGGGGATTTTTCTTCCGGTTTTCCAGATGGCCTCCGCAAAAACATCGCCGGTCCATGGGTAGCCCGGGGCATGACTGTGGATGGCATCCGGGCGGAGATCGGCAAGCAAGCGGGACAGCGAATCGACGGTCCATTCCACTACGTTGAGGGGAACATCCGCTCGCTCGAAATCTCCGCGACGGGGGCCGTCCACAGCACAGACCGCACAGACTGTGTGCCCGCGCTCGCGAAGACCGCGCGCCCAGCGGGCGGCTGCCTTGGAAACTCCCCCTAGCGAGAGATCGTGGACTGCTTCAAGGATTATCATTTCTGAGTGCCTTTTCTTGCTATCAGAAACTCTGTTGCTGGCAAGTATGCACCGTGAATGGCAATAAGCCCGAGTCCCCAGGGAATGGAAAAATATCCTACCATGCAGCCAGCCACAGCTGCCACGGCAGCCTGCAATATGCCTTCCCGCAGCGTCCAGAAGGAAAGAAAGCCTCGGGACTTGGTGACTGTTGCCACAAACAGGTCCTGGGCGATTCCAACGATGCGGCTCAAGAGAAATCCCCAGGCAACGCCGACGATGCCGCCAAGCGTCCACCCCAAATAGACAGCAATGGCTGTAACAACAGCCTGGGCCACTTGAAACATCGTCAAAGTGTGGACCCTTCCCAGAGCAGGCATTTGGGCCGCAGAGACGGACATCACCACACTGATTGCACAACCAAAAAAAATGGGGACAAAGAGCGGAGCAACATGTTCGCCGAGATCATGCCCGAGCCAGAGTTGGAGGAGTTGGTGATGCCACACAAGCACAATGCAGCATCCATGTAACATCCAACGGAAAAGAAAACGGAAACCCTGTACGTAAACGGCTCCAATCCCAAGCTTGTCCCCCTGCCCAACCCCCCGGTTTGTGCTGTGAAAGACGGGGGCCATCGCGGCACTTCCAAGCCCCTGCAGGCGGGAACCGGCATTCAAAGCGACATTATAGTAGGTGAAATCTGCCGCCGGGGCAATCTTTCCCAAAACAATGCGATCGAGGCCTCCAGAAAAGGCCCCAAGCACAAGGTTCAAAAAAATCTTGAGCGTATAGCCCATCATCTCATGAAGGCGGGTCCTCCGAAAACGAGCGAAGCGAAAATGGAGGCCATATTTTCCCGACGCCCTTGCAATGAGTATGGCCAATTGAAGCAGACCAACAACGGGTGCCCATGCCATGGCCCAAGCGGGGTTGTGAGTCAGCCATGCCAAAAAAAGTGCCGGCACCACTGTAAGAATAGCCATGGCCGTGCGCAAAGCGCCGGAGAACCGGAAATCCAAGTGCGCATTGGCAAGAATAACCCAGGTTTGCGAGAAGTAAGCCAGCACAAGGCCAACTGTGCCCGCCAGCACACAAAAGCGGAATGTCGTGAGGTGCTCGCCAGCGCCTTGGAACCACAATGGACCGGCAAACCAGCCAATCAGGCCGAATACCAAACCAAACAGCAGGAGAAGAGGAATCACAATCACCTGGCCTGTGGACCAGTATTCCTGCGCGGCGACATGGTCCCCGCGGCCCAAAGCGAGCCCAACATATCTACCTACAGAAACGCCGATTCCCAAATCCATGAATCCAAAGGAGCCGGAAAGTGTCGCGACGTACATCCACAGCGCATACATGTCTGCCCCCAGAAACCGGTAATAAAGAGGCACCGAGACCAATCCGGTAATCATCGTGACCAAGATTGGCGCAAAGTTCCAAAGGGTTTGTGTTTTGAGATTCACAGAGCCCACTCCTTGTGCGAGAAACATCCCCAATGCGTGTGGCAATGATCGTGATTGACAGCAATGAGGTCTGCGATGACCGATGGCGGGCGAAAGGGATCCCAAGTCCTCACGTCCACCCAGCCATTGCCGCCGTGATCGACGGTCTGAAATTCGAAAAGGAGGTGGAACTTCATGTTGTTTTTGGAAATAGCAGAATCAGCCTTCCGCAGTCTGTAAACCGGGAGGGAATCACCTACACAGCTGTGCCGTCTGCTCGAGCGAATCTGCCGGGAATGGGTGGCGGACTCCTTGGAAGATTTTTGGGGATCCGAAAATACCTGAAAGAGCTGCAACCCGATCTCGTGCATGGTCAGGGAACAGAACGCGAGGCAGGATTGGTGGCAGCATTTTGCGGTTTTCCATCGTTATTGACACTTCATGGCAACTTTCGAGAATTACGCAAGATTTTCAAGACAAGGCTGCTCGATTATCACTGGTGCGCCGCGCATCTGGAAACGGTGGTTCTGCTCAAAATCCAAGGAATCATTTGTATTTCCCGTTATGCAAAAGAAATCACGAGTGGCTTTTCGAAATGGCAATTCGTGATCCCCAATCCAGTGGACGGCAAGTTTTTATCGATTGAACGACCCCCAAGGAGTTCACGGCCCAAGGTTATCTGCATGGGATCAATCGATGAGCGAAAGAGGACGCTCTTCATTCTGGAGGCCTGTAAAGTTTTATGGGAGGAAGGGCTCGACTTTGAGTTCTGTGTTTACGGCGGTCAAGGCTGGGAGGGAGAATACAATGCAAAATTTCTAACCGCGATTCAACCTTGGATCGACAAGGGGGTCGCAAAATATCTCGGATTCACGGAAAACCCCGAGATCGCCATCGCAGAAGCGGATATCATGGTCAGTGCATCAATTGAAGAAAGTTTTGGAATGAATGTGCTTGAGGCCATGGCATCCGGCACTCCCGTGGTGGCACCCCGGGTCGGGGGCATTCCAGATATCGTGGAAGATGGCAAAACCGGGCTTTTGTTCAACCCGTTGGACAACGCCGGATGCGCGGACGGAATCCGTCGAATTCTCCAAAACCCGGACCTTGCCCACTCCCTTTCCCAAAATGGACGCCTTCGTGCGAAAGAACACTTTTCTTCCGCAATAGTTGCCAAAGCCACCGTTGCCGCCTACCAAAAGACTCTTCAAAACAATACCAAACGAAAATGAATTTTCTTGTAATCGGCGCGGGATTTTCCGGGGCGACCCTTACCCGTCAACTCGTTGAAGCACTGGATTGCCAAGTCGAGGTCTGGGACGAGCGGCCTCACATTGCAGGAAACTGCCACACTGAGCGGGATCCGGAGACTGACGTGATGGTCCACAAATACGGCCCGCACATTTTTAATACTGACAACCAAAGGGTTTGGGATTTCGTCAACGAGCATGGAGAGTTCCGACCCTTTGTGAACCGGGTGAAGGCGTGTACAGCGCGCGGCATGTTCTCGATGCCGATCAATCTCCTGACGATCAATCAGTTTTTTGGGAAGACAATGAGTCCGGACGAGGCGCGGGATTTTGTCAGCAAGCTGGGAGATTCCACGATTCAAGAGCCGCAGGACTTTGAGGAGCAGGCGCTTAAAATGCTTGGCCAGGATCTCTACGAAGCCTTCTTCAAAGGCTACGCCATCAAACAATGGGGCTGCGATCCCAAGGATCTCCCCGCTTCCGTCCTGAAACGTCTCCCCATCCGTTTCAATTACGATGACAACTACTACAGCAAACGCCACCAAGGCATCCCGGCCGGGGGTTACACGGAAGTCATCCGCTCAATCCTCGACCACCCACGGATCTCGGTCCATTTAAACAAAAAGACTCTTCGTCGTTTTGAGTGGGCTTAAATGTGCGCGATTTTGAGGTTGAGTCCACCGGCTTTGAGATAAGCGGCA
>JBGSVX010000553.1:0-3300 GCA_041752795.1 Terrimicrobiaceae bacterium | reverse complement strand
GAGAGGTTGAAGATTACAAAGAGAAACGTTGGATGCCGTCAACTAAGCGAGTGAGACCAAAATTGATGACGAGACCTCGTCGGAGATTTGCTGCTCGCAGGTAGGATAAAATTTGGGCTGAGACGACTTCGGGAACTTTGGTTTGCGATTTCAACTCGACAACAATTTCGTTGTTAACGATCAAATCCAGAATTTGGCCTTTAATGCCCAGGCCATTGTAGGTCATGGTGATAGCGACCTGCCTGGCGTAGGGGATCTGTCTCAAAAGAAGTTCATGGCAGAAGGCTTCTTCGTAAATGGATTCCAGCAGTCCCGGCCCGAGAATTTTGTGAACCTCGATTGCTGCACCAATCACTTTTTCTGTTAATTCGTCTGCCATATTTTCCTTCTCTGTGAACTCTGTGTCCTCTGTGGCAAAAATCACATGAACCCCTTGGCGCGGAGTTTTTGCATGGCATTGCGCTCGTGGTGATCCTGGGCGCGCCCGGCACGTTCGCTGGTTTTGGTGATGAGGAGTTCTTCGATGATCTCGGAAATATTTGAGGCGGGGCTTTGCACCGGCTTGGTGATCGGCCAGCAGCCGAGGGAGCGGAAGCGGTACATTTTGCCATCCTCTCCAGGGCGGGCAAAATACATTTGGGGGATCGGAATGTTTTCTCGCTCGATGTAGCGCCAGATGTCCACTTCCGTCCAATCCAGCAGGGGTTGAACCCGGATGTGTTCTCCCGGCTCCACGTTTGTGGTGAACTGATTCCAAAACTCCGGGGGCTGATCTTTGTAGTCCCACTCAAAATCGGCATTTCGTGGAGAAAAATACCGCTCCTTGGCGCGGGTGGGGTCCTCATCCCGGCGAATGCCGGTAATCAGGCCGTCAAACTTGCGTTCCGCCATGATTTGTTGGAGCGCCACGGTTTTGAGCTCATGGGTCACGGTCACCGGATCATGGGTCTCATACCCGACGCTTTCCGTGTAGGTTCCGCGACCAGCGCGGGCATCTTCGTTGATTTTTACAATCAAATCGAGGTCGTATTCCTTGAGTGCCCACTCCCGGAATTCCAGCATCTCGGGAAACTCATAGGTCGTGTCAATGTGCAAAAGCGGGTAGGGGATCTTGCCGCAGAAAGCTTTCTTGGAGAGCCAGATAAGCACGTTTGAGTCCTTGCCCATGCTCCATGGCATGCACAGGTTCGTGAAGCTGTGATACGCCTCCCTTAAAAGATAAATGCTTTGTGATTCCAGTTGGTCGAGATGGTCCATGATTCGGAATAACTACTAGATCAGTAGTTATTTGATCAGGGAAGAAAAAATTGGAGGATTTTTTTGGTGGGGAAAGAAAAATGAGATTCCCGAAGGGGTGGAAATTATAGACAATGGATTTTCTATGTCTGCATTCCCTGATATCTCCCAGATCACTTACGAAGGCCCGAAATCCAAAAATCCCCTCGCGTTCAAGCACTACAATCCCGAGGAATTGGTGGAGGGCAAAACCATGCGCGATCACTTGCGGTTTTCGGTGGTTTATTGGCATACCTTTCGTGGGACTGGATCGGATCCGTTCGGTGCGGGGACAATGATCCGTCCATGGGACGATGGATCGGCTTCCATCGAAAATGCCCAAGCCCGCGCCCGGGTGGCCTTTGAGTTTACGGAAAAACTGGGGGCACCTTTTTATGCGTTTCACGATCGGGATGTGGCCCCGGAAGGCGCCTCCCTCGCCGAATCGAACAAAAATCTTGATGATGTCGTGAAAGTGCTCAAAGAGGAGCAAGGTCGCACGGGCATCCGCCTGCTTTGGGGCACAGCCTGCCTTTTTGCCAATCCCCGGTTCCTGCATGGTGCCGCAACCAGCCCGAATGCGGATGTTTTCACCTACGCTGCCGGTCAGGTCAAAAAAGCCTTGGAGGTCACCCACGAACTCGGCGGCGAGGGATACGTGTTTTGGGGAGGTCGCGAAGGCTACTCAACGCTTTGGAATACGAACATGAAGCGGGAACTCGACCACCTGGCGCGATTCCTCCACATGGCTGTGGATTACAAAAAGGAGATCGGCTTCAAAGGGCCCTTTTATATTGAGCCCAAGCCGAAGGAACCCACCCGTCACCAATACGACTCGGATGCCGCCGCCTGTCTGAATTTCCTGCGGGAATATGACCTGCTCGAACATTTCCAACTGAACCTTGAAACAAATCATGCCACTCTCGCCGGTCACACAATGTATCACGAATGCGAAGTGGCGGCCGCCGCCGGTGCTCTCGGGTCCATTGATGCAAACACAGGCGATGAGCTCATCGGATGGGACACCGACCAGTTTCCGACGAATCTTTACCTCACCACATCGGTCATGCTCACCGTGCTCAATATGGGCGGTCTCAAAACCGGTGGACTCAATTTTGATGCCAAGGTCCGTCGCGAATCATTCGAACCGGTGGACCTGTTCTATGCACACATCGGGGGAATGGATGCCTTTGCGAGGGGCCTCAAAGCCGCCGCGGCAATCCGCGCCGATGGACGCCTCGGGGAAATCATCCGCACCCGCTACAGCTCCTGGGATTCAGGCATCGGTGCAGAAATCGAAGCAGGAAAGCACAGCTTGAAATCCCTCGAAGCCATCGCGCTCTCGAAGGCAGATCCGGTTCAACACACGTCCGGACGTCAGGAACTGATTGAGAACATTCTCAATGAGCTGATTTGAATCTTGTTTGACTTGGGCATTTTCGAATGCCATACATTTCTGAATGCAGGTTACGTACAATATTCGCGAAGCCCAAGCCCAGTTGTCCAAGCTCTGCCGTGGAGGACGGAAATTTGTAATTGCGAACCGCGACAGGCCGGTTTTTGTTGCCCTGCCTGTTGAGGACTTTGAGGCTCTCCTTGAAACCATGGACGTCCTGGCGGATCCGAAAGCGATGAGAAGTCTCAAAGAATCTCAAAATGGCACTTCGAAGTATAAAACGTTGAACTTGGAAGATGAAAATTTCGGCCTCTGAGCAGGTGCAAATCTGGCTCACCGGCCTTCCTCCGCAAACCAAACACCGGGTGAGGCTCGCTCTTCGACGGCTGGCTCACGGCCGCGGCGATATCAAGGGTTTGATCGGGGCACTTTCCGGATTCAACCGCCTTCGCATTGGCGGGTTGCGAATCATTTATCGCCAGAGTGGAGCAAAAGAAATCCGCCTCGAATATGCCAACAACAGGGATGTTGTTTATGAGCTCTATCAGGAAATTCTTGCATCCAAATCTTCACGCTGAAACGCCGTCACAAACAACCGAGTGATTCAGGCGCGGCTGTTTGAAGCGGCG
>JBGSVX010000552.1:0-4377 GCA_041752795.1 Terrimicrobiaceae bacterium | reverse complement strand
AATTGGATCGAAAAGTTGTCACCGGTTTTTTTGGGATCGTAATTGCCAATGATCTCGATGAATCGCCCGTCGCGGGGCTTCCTCTGATCGGCGACCACGATTTTGTAATAGGGGTGATTTTTTGCCCCTTCGCGTTTGAGTCGAATTGCTACTGCCATGATAAGATTTAAGTTAAGGTGTCGGGTCGTGCTGTTACTGGGGGCCGGATGCAACTCAGCGTCGGCCTGGAAATTTCATTCCAGGTAATCCGCCCCTGCCCCCTTGGGCCATGAGTTTTTTCAGGTTTCCCATTTTTTTCATCATTTTGCGCATTTGGTTAAAACGCAAAAGAAGATCGTTGACCTCGGTGACGGTCGTGCCACTCCCACGGGCCACACGCTGACGGCGGCGCGCGTTGAGAGAATCCGGACGCGCCCGTTCCGACGGCGTCATGGAGAGGATGATTGCTTCCACCCGCGTGAGTTGCTTCTCGTCGATCGAGGAACTGGGGAGTTTATCCATTCCGGGGATCATGCCAAGCAGATTTTCAAGGGGTCCCATCTTTCGAATCATTTTAAACTGGGCCAGAAAGTCTTCGAGGTCGAAGGACGCGTTGCGAAGTTTGGCCTCCAGGCGCTTGGCATCTTCTTCATCGATGGCTTCGGCAGCTTTTTCGACGAGGCCCACCACATCGCCCATTCCGAGGATTCTTCCGGCAAGGCGGTCGGGATAAAATAACTCGAACTGATCCAGTTTTTCGCCAACGCCGGCAAATTTGATCGGTTGTTTGGTGACCTCGCGAAGGGAAAGCGCAGCACCGCCCCGGGCGTCTCCATCCAATTTGGTGAGAATGATGCCAGTAAGGCCGAGGGCCGAGTGAAAGTGTTCAGCGACACTGACCGCTTGTTGGCCAGTAGCCGCATCGCAGACGAGCAGTATCTCGTGGGGACCGAGGGCTTTGCGGACAGACGCGAGTTCGGCAATGAGCGGTTCGTCCAGATCCTGACGGCCAGCCGTGTCATAAATTTGCACGTCACACCCGCCAAGATGCGCCCACTCGGAACCCTCCTTGATGACCTTGAGGATATTCGTTTCGCCTACGGCGGGTTGGAAAACTTCCACTCCGATTTGCCCGCCGAGGGTCGCCAATTGGGCAATGGCTGCCGGTCGGTGCAAGTCGCAGGCAATGAGGCGCGGGTTACGGCCCTGGCCTTTGAACCATTTGGCAAGTTTGGCCGAAGAGGTCGTCTTGCCTGCGCCATTGAGTCCAACAACCAAAATTTTGAGGGGACGAACAGTCGAGAGAGGAACGGCATCTCCCCCGAGAAGTTCGGTCAGCTCATCATGGAAAATTTTGACAATTTGCTGACCCGGGGTCACCGACAGGAGGACTTCTTCGCCGAGGGCCTTGTCTTTGACACGGGCAATAAAAGATTTTGCGACTTCGAAATGGACATCTGCATCCAACAAAGCAAGGCGGATTTCCCGAAGGGCATCCGTGACATTTTGCTCAGAGATCCGCCCATGACCGCGCAGGTCCTTGAGCACGCCCTGCAATTTGTCCGATAACCGTGAAAACATGAATCCGCGAGGTTAAGTGAAGAGCGGCCACGTCGCAAGCGGGCATGTTGAAATTTTTGGATCATTGGCAAGATGCCAATGCCACGTGGCATCGGCATCTTGCCGATGGTCTGGGTCCACATATTCCGGAGAGATGGTATTATTCGTCGTCCTGGTCTGCGGCACCTTTTTTGTAAGTCAGGCCGCGCAGTTTGCCTTCGATGAATTCATCAATTTCCCCGTCCATCACTGCTTGAATGTCACTTGTCTGCACGCCAGTGCGCAAGTCTTTGACCATTTGGTAGGGCTGAAACACGTAAGAGCGGATTTGATTTCCCCAGGCGATGTCCCCTTTTTCCCCGTATTGCCGCTCGGCTTCTGCTCGTTTTTTGTCAGCATCCAACTGAAACAATTTCGCCTTCAGCATTTTCATGGCGAGTTCCCGGTTGCGTCCCTGGCTTCGTTCGGCCTGACAGGCCACGACGATGCCGCTTGGGCGGTGAACAAGACGTACCGCGGTCTCGACTTTGTTGACGTTTTGCCCTCCTTTGCCGCCGGAGCGGAATGTGGAAAGGTCCACATCTGCCTCGTTGACCTCAATCGGGGCATCTTCAACTTCCGGGACGATATCCACGCTCGCGAAGGAAGTGTGTCGGCGTTTGTTGGCATCAAAAGGTGAGATCCGCACAAGGCGGTGAACGCCCTGCTCGTTACGGAGGTAGCCGAAGGGATGGTCGCCATTGACCCGGAGAGTGATCGATTTGATGCCGGCTTGGTCGCCCTCCTGGGCGTCCATCACGTCGACCTTATATCCGCCACGCTCGATCCAACGGTTATACATGCGCAGCAACATGTCTGCCCAATCGCAGGATTCCGTGCCGCCCGCCCCCGCGTGAATGGTCAAAAACGCCGGATGTTTATCAAAGGGGCCATTCAAAAATTGTTGCGTCTCAAATTTGGAAAGGTCCCGAAGAAGGGCTTCATGTTCCTGCAAAACTTCCGTAGCGGCCGTTGCGCTGCCGTCCTCCTTGGCCAGGTCGGCAAGTAGGGGAAGGTCTTCCGCACGGCGGCTCAGATCCCGAAAGGGACTGAGTTTGCCGCGAATTTCAGAAACCCGCTCCACATCCCGGGTGGCTGAGTCTTTGTTATCCCAAAATCCCGGAATGGACATCCGGTTTTCCAGCTCAGCAAGTTCCGTTTCGAGTTTCGTCAGGTCAAAGAAACCTCCCCATTTCCGCGATGCGCGCGGAAACAGCGGAGGTGTCCAATTGTTCAAGTGGGATCGACATGAATGTGCTTTACAAGAAAACCAGCCGGTCGCAAAGGCATTTTGTATGTGCCGCCGCAGGTACTCCCCCGGCGTGTTTGCCGAAAGAGATGGCTTGGGGGTTGTGCATTCGCGCATTTGCATGGCCGTGACTGACATCCTCAATTTTCTTGAACAGGCATTTCTGAGCAGCTAAAAATGATCAATGAGACGACATGGACGAAGTCTGCCCTTCGGTGCCGTATTTGTAGGAATTATCCAGCGCGAGGCGTATCTCCAAAAAATGCCTCGCGCGGCTCAATAATACTGTTCGCCCAACTAACAGCCCCATGCGATATGTTGTCGGAATAGCATCTGCACTGATATTCGTCCCGCTTTTTCTTGGGTTGCTGTTCATGATGCCTCTGGAGTTTTGCGTTTCATCATGGCACCTGCTCAGGACTGATTCTACAACCGAGGGCAGAGTCATCTCTTCTCAGCAGGAGCAGCATCGTGGGAAGTCGCTTTCTCTGATTCGCTACGGATACTCTGTCTCTGGAAGGAGTTACGAGGGTCACAGGGTTCGAGCGGGCTTGATTAGCAATAGAGGCTATGAGGCAGGTGCCGGAGGTCTCGCTGAGTCACTCAGCCCGGGAAGTCCCGTTACCGTTCATTATGACTCCGATCATCCTGACTTTGCATTGCTGGCATATGGGTGGCCGAAATGGAGTCTTGGCTTTAGTCTCGGTATTTGGGGGATGATACTTGGAGCTTATGTTTTCGGTCCACAAGATCGCAGGCCGAGTAGCCACGTTTTGTATGGCCTGACGAGAGGGATTTTAATGCTTGGTTTTACTATCATCGTCTTGCTACCTCCCACTCTTGAACCACAGATATTCCCCTCTCTATTGGGGGCAGGTGTCGCGCTCTCTTTACTTGCTGGAGCTTATAGCTGGCTTCGTTACAATCATGCCGCATGACAACCCACTACGAAGCACCAAAGGCGGACAAAGCGCGGCATCCAACCCTCTGGGCTGCTGTGTCGGACTTGCCACTCTCCAAATCAAACCTTAATTTTGCGTTCAACGCGCCATCCCGCTCAGAGGGTAGATGCGCTTAAACGTTCGCTAAGAATATGAAACCGCTGACTTTTCTTCTTCTCCTGTTTTTTCTAGCTGGGTGCTATCGACCTGGTGGCGGTGGCACGGTTCACAATCCTCCCGATGGAATCGTCAGCAACCATCCCACGGATTTAGCAGTCGCCTTTTCTGTTTGGGGAGCGGGTTCAGGACGACTCGACAGAAGATATACTGACGTTGTATGCCAGTATCAGATTAATGATTCCGAACTTCATCGATTGCCCGGCACTGTGGAGAATGCCAGCGAGAGCGCTATGAGAATGAAATTTGTGATTCCTCCATTAGACCTGAAAGAGGGGGATAAGGTTATTTATGACTCTTCGTCGTTTTGAGTGGGCTTAAATGTGCGCGATTTTGAGGTTGAGTCCACCGGCTTTGAGATAAGCGGCAATTCGAAAGTAGTGAAAATTCCGAAACCCTCGCGCCATTCTCTTAGCGATTTGCAGATTTCCG
>JBGSVX010000551.1:0-5189 GCA_041752795.1 Terrimicrobiaceae bacterium | reverse complement strand
GAAATCACCCTGCGTTTTGAGGTGACCAATCCTGCATCGCCTGCATCCCTTGGCATGGGAAATGATGAACGGGATCTCGGCATCTGGATCTCTTGGTTGAAGCTAACGGAAATGCCCGGCATAAAGGAATGATCTGGCATTCTGCGAGACAGGCCACTACGGGGAGTGGAAGACCTGACAAATAAACTCACGGTCCCGCACTCTCTCTCCGAGTCGGAGATTCGTTTTAGCCGCGAGGACTTCAGCACTCTTCCCTGTGAAAAAAACCGTGTGGAACCGGGTGTGCTCATAGAGATGATCAAAGCAGGGAGTTGCGTGACTCATCGATCCGCCGGGTTTGAGAAGGGATCTTAGAAACAGAAATTCTTCAACCGGCTTTGGGAAGTGCTCAATAACATTGTTCGAGTAAATGCCGTCAAATTTGTATTTTTTGAGTTCTGCGGTTGTAAGAAAGTCCGGGTGACCTCCGGTGTGAAATGGATCGTAGGCGAGGACATCGAATCCCTCCCCGCACAAAATGGGAACAGACTTGGACCATGCCCCTGCGCCATAGTTGAGGTAAAGCCCCCCCTTTTTTGGTGATAGGGCGTAGAAGGCACGGATTTCATTGTCGGTTGAGTCCGACTCAGAGTATGTCGAGTAGAGTTCATCATACTCACGGGCAAGCATTTCAGGCGAAAGCTCTATCATTTTTTGGGGTCCAAAAACACCGCCGCACTCGGGGCACTCATAACGTTCCAGCCGTCCTCCCCCGAAGACACATTCAGATTCTCTGATTCGAAATATTTCTTTTGGAGCTGAAAACCCGCAGATGATGCACTTTGGTACACGGTTCATCAGACTCGTTTCCTCGGGCTGGATCACGGTTTTCGGAGGATTTTGAATGTGTTGGGGAATATTTCCGGGCTGTATTTGACTTTGAGGAATTTGAATCGAACCCTTCCGCCCCGGTTGATCGGTGAGGAATCGTAGTTTGCACAAACCGATCCCAATTTTGCGTTGTCCCTCAACTAGCACTGTCGGGTGCGGAACCGTGAGTTCGATTATCGAGCAAGGTCGTTTCAGGTTGAAATGGACAATTTGAATTTCCGGTTCCCAGGGGGGTGAACTGAAGGAAATCGTTTCCACAAATTCACCGCATTTTATGGGTATGGGACAATTAAGATTTTTTTCGTGGGCACCTCCCTGAATTTCCATTTTGATCCTCCCTCGAAGAGGTTTTTCAAAGCCCAGCCTGATTCTGGGGCCATCACTCCAACGCCCCCAAGAGTCTGGAAACGAGAGACCTTCAACAAGGCTCAGAAAGAGGGGCAGTTCCTTGAGGGTGAAGTCAATCCCCTCGGAGGGATCCCCTTCCGGAGCCAGGTTTCCCAATAGTTCCCGCCTCGAAACGCGTTCACGTCCTTCTTCCAAGTCAGAAACCGGGTTCGCCTGGAAGATCCGGGAAAGCCGTCTTGTCTTTCTGATCAAAACAGTGGACCAAGAATCCCTCATTTCCCTACCACCCAGACCACTACGTTGGATTTCCAACTCCCACTGAGGTTTGCAAAAGTCGTGAGAAAACTTGGAGGGAATGACTTCCTGGTCCGCAACAATCCCGGCGCTCACTCCCTCATGTTTTTCAATCAATGCCGTCAATTTTTCCAGTGCATCGGGATGGTCCTTCACGGCGCCAGCGGGCCTTTTCCCTGCCAATCGCGCGAGAAGACAATCATCATGAAAAACAACCGGGGTGCCGACAATCATGGCCTCAATTGGCGAGTAGTGAAGGTGCCTTCGCTCTCTGGATGGATAATAGAGGGCGGCACTTGTTTGATAGAGCTCAATCAATTCCTGATCAGACACAAAACCCCGGACCTCGGGATCGCTGACGGGAGCATCCTGAGCACCAACAATCACATGGGGCAGATGCCCGAACTCTGATTTGAAGGAGGTGTAGATGTCTGCGTAATAGGGATTGGTTACAAGGTTGGGACAGATAAAAAGAATTTTCCCTGAATCCCCCCGCCATGTTCCCTTGTGATGCCAATACGAGGAGGGCAGGCCAATGGGAAGAAACAGAGCCCGCTGGGCCAACATGTCCGGCTCACATTCTTTCAGTTGGTCATAACCGACAGCAAACCAGAACCGATTTCCTGCTGACTTGATCCGCTCAAAAACCTCCATCCCATGCATCTCATCCAAAACCGCACGGTAGCTGAAACCATTATCCAAACCAAACGCCCGAAACATCACCTGTCCCCGGAAATGGCGCAAGGCTTCCAAGGCCTGCACGCCGTAGGGCATTATAAACGCAGAGCCAAAACATTGATTGATGACGCGAACCACATCAGGAGACCAATTCCGCTCATAAAAATTCACTTTGTTCAGGGCGTTCAAAGCATCATCAGAAATGCTCAAAGTTGAATCCCACTCATAATTGACGGCGCTGCTCCTGAAAGTTGCGGCTTGGGGGAGGATTTTTGGCACAAAAACCTCGAATCCCAGCTCCACGAGGAGTGGGACCTCATAGTTCATGAGGGTTTTGTGATTCAGGAGCCACAAAACCCGCCGATGTTTTTTATTCATTCAGGGAGTTTGGATTTAAAGAGTGATTGAGAGACCAAGGAAATCCTTTCATTCAGAAGCGGGCCGGGTATTAGCCCGCCGGGATTCAAAGCCTTTGCCTGCAAAGAGTGTATGGCCTTTGCGCAGGCTTTTGTCGGAAGAAGGCCGTCACAAAGGGCAAGGATCTGATCCGCATATTCTTCCGTCCGGCAATTGGCATCCACCCAAGCGGGAGATTGTGCTGATTTTTCAAGAGCCTTGGCGTAATCCCCACAAATTTCCTTCAAGTGCCTGGCAATATAGGCCACCTCATTTTCCGGATCAACCTTCCAAACGAATTCCTCCGGGATTTGGTGGTAAAAGCCGGCTCTTGTGACAAGTGTCGGGCGGGCGTATTGCAGAACTTCAAGCACACTCGCGGAAGCGCCTTCCAGAGTGGGATGACGCAGGCAACAGATCACGTGTGCTGAGTTCAAGCATTCACTCATCTCTGCGTCGGTGACCCGTCCGAGAATGCGCAAACCTCGAAAACCCAGCTCACCGGCAAGTGATTCCAGTGGCTCCCTCTGCTCATCCGTGATCGGACCAGCAAGAGTGTAAATGATTTTATCTTTGAGTTGGTCGCACAAATCAATGGCCCGCAGGACCGAGGCCACACGCTTGTTTTCATTGATGTGACCGATCGTGCAGAGATGAATTTTTCCATTTGTCCAAGCCGAACCCGGCGGACGCTTTTGGGGAGTTGGAAAGGCGGGCAGCATCAACACATGCACTTTATCCCGACAGGATGCCGGCAGGCCGTTGAGACAGTGATCTGAGTGAACCACGACAGCATCCACCTTCGATGCGACCTCATGCAGAAATGGCCAATATTCGGATGCTGATTTGGCCCAATCGTAATTGGCTGAGGTTGGCATCTCCGACGCCTTGGGAACAGGACCATAGAGGCAGAGCCCCTCATCGCAAAGTTTCTGAACGGCATCCGCCCCGCTCGCATGTGCCCGGCCAAGAAAAAAATTCAGCATGGTGGCATCGTGCAAGACCGCGATGCAGGGACTGACTTTAAGAAATTCCAGGGCCTTTGCATGAAACGGCCAATGGTCACCAAAATGAATCACGGTGGCATCAAAGTTTTCCATGGCCTCAAGCTGAAAGGGGAGACGGGCCAGCGGGGGGGCCGGAAAGGGTTTGCCTGGGACTTGAAGCAAATCCTCCGTGCGAACAACGGTCACTTCCACGCCGGATTTCTTCAGGGCGTTGACGACCATGGAACTCACGCGGGAGATGGCTGAATCAACATTCCACGGAGTGGCCCAAAGAATTTTCATGAGAGCAAACGGTCAACCGTGCTCTCCCAGTCGGGAGAGATTTTTTCGATGGCAGCCCTGGCATTGGCTCCCATGCGTCGGGTTTTGTCCGGGTTGGATGCCATGTGATTGAGTGCTTCTGCGAGGCACTCAGCGTCGGGATCCACAACAAGACCAGTTTGACCATCGGTCACAAGGTCCAGAATTCCCCCGGAGTCCTTGCAGCAAATCACAGCCTTCGATGCGTAAAAGGCCTCCATCGTCACATAGCCGACGGAGTCTTCATCCACCGGCAGGTAGGCGCAGGCCAGCGCTCCATTCACGTAGGAGGCAAGTCGCTCCCTGGGTACAAAACCAAGATCCAGGGTCACGCGGTCCTGCAACCCATGTTTGGAAATCAACTGCTCAAGACGCTCTCCATCGGAGGGATTCTCAGGGGGGCCGGCAACGATCAGTTTGCATTCGGCGCAGACATTATTCATTGCCTCCACAAGAAGGTGTTGGCGCTTCATAAGATTGATGCGGCCACCAGCAAAGATGTAGTCACCGTAACCGGTGCATTGAAAATCTTCGGGGGAACTGAGCGGAGGAAGAAGGATCTCGGAGGCGAAGCCATTATGATAACGCAATCGGGATTGGGTCACTTTGGAGTTTACGAAGATGCGCTCACATGAAGCAAAGCAGGTATTGTCCGCCAAGAGGATACTCTTTCGAACTTCATCACTTCGGGAATCCTCGGGGAGATTCGTCAAATCTGTTCCCCGGAGGTCATAAGCCTGACGGTATTGGTGGAGCAGCCAGAGGGTTTTGTGGGGGTGTCGAATCAGGTATGCGGGAAACTTGAGTGCGATGACACGGTCCACATTGTCAATCTGCATTGCCAAACAGCTCAGGATGCTATCGAGAATCTTGTCGGGGGGATCCCATGCGAATGGGATGCGCATCAATTCTGCGCTGACACCTCTGGTGGCATTCAATTTTGCTGTGAGGGTGTCCGCGAGTTCCTCGGCTCCGCCCCGCACAAAGGGTGCCATGTTATTTAGGACCAGGACGTTCATGAGAGGAGCTGCTCAACGACATGATCCCATGTGATATTCAATTCCTGGACTCTTTCCCCGGCACGGCACCCCATGTCTCGTGCAAGTTTTCGATTCTCGTAAAGGCGGTCGAAGCAATCAGCAAGTGCCTCCGGCGTCGGCTCGCAAACGAGTCCGTTATTTTCATGTTCGACAAGTTCAAGAACCCCGCCTGAATCCCGGGTGGTGATCACGGCTTTGCTGGAGTGGCTCGCCTCCAACGAGGGATAGCCATAAGAATCCTCATCCAAGGGAATGT
>JBGSVX010000550.1:0-6136 GCA_041752795.1 Terrimicrobiaceae bacterium | reverse complement strand
AGTTGCCGCAGCGCACGCACTGATAATACGGTTTCGACACCCATGACCCCCTGGGCTTTCCTGTTTGGGATGACAAGAGAAAAACGGAACCGTTTTTGTGGGCAGAACGGGGACTTTCGGCTATAGATTCGCGCCATGTTCACCAATTTCCTCTCTGCCAGGGGCATGGTCCTGTCAGTCGTTTTCCTCTCCGTGCTTCCGGGCTGCAAAGAAACGCAGATTCCAACCCCACCTGCTCCCATGGTGACTGTTGCCAAAATTGAGGAGCGAACGATCCAGGACTTTGTGGTTTTCACGGGGAGAACCGAGGCTGTGGAGTCCGTTGATGTGCGCGCTCGGGTGAGCGGATACCTTGTTGAAACCCGATTCAAGGATGGTCAGGACGTGAAAAAGGGGGATGTGCTTTTTGTGATTGATCCGCGTCCCTATCAGGCCGATTTGGATCGAGCCCAGGGAGAGTTTGATCGTGCGCAAGCCGATCAGCAACTCGCCGCCATTGAATATTCCCGGAGCCGCGAACTGCGCTCAAAAAATGCTGTTTCCGCGCAGGATTTTGATGCCAAGGCTGCTGCTTATCTCCGGGCACAAGCTGGTTCAGCCTCCGCAAAAGCCGCATTGGATACCGCCAAACTCAATTTGGAATTCACAACAATCACTTCCCCGATTGATGGTCAGGCGAGCAAGGCGGCTATTACTCCGGGAAATCTGATCACCGCCAACATGTCCGATCCCCTCACGGTGATTGTCTCCACCAATCCGGTCTATGCCTACGCGGATATTGATGAACGCCAGCTTCTCAAATACATCCGTTTGCAAAACTCTGAAAAGGCGAATGCGGTGGATTCCGGGTCGAAGACTGAAAAAGCACCGGAGGAGTCATCCAAAACTGCCATTCACCTTCAACTGGCGGATGAGAAGGGATTCCCGCATGTGGGCTATATTGATTTTGCAGACAACCGGATTAATACGTCCACCGGGACAATTTCGCTGCGTGGAGTCTTTCAGGATGAGGACAACCTGCTTGGCCCGGGGATGTTTGTTCGTTTGCGGTTTCCGGGCGGCCCACAATACCAGGCTCTGCTCGTGCCGCAGGAATCCATCGGGACAGATCAGGGCCAGAAATTTGTCTATATCGTCAATCCGGAAGGAATTGTGGAATATCGACGGGTTGAGCCCGGTGCCTTGCAGGACGACGGTTGGCGGGCGGTGACCGGCGATCTGAAAGTCGGGGAAGCTGTGATTGTTGAGGGCATGATCAAAACCCGTCCCGGCGACAAGGTTTCCACCCAGCCATGGTCTGGGAATTCCCTGCCAACTGCTGACGCCACTTCGGAAAAGGGTAACCCGTGAATATCAGTCACATTTTCATTGCCCGCCCGATTTTTGCGGCGGTCCTTTCCATTGTCATTACCCTGGTTGGGGGCGTGGCGCTGATCTCACTGCCTGTTGCCCAATACCCGGAGATCACGCCACCGACCGTGCAAGTCGCGACGGCCTACCCGGGGGCAAATGCGCAGACCGTCGCAGAAACAATCGGAGCTCCCATTGAGCAACAGGTCAATGGGGTGGAAAACATGCTCTACATGTCCTCGCAATCCAACAGCGATGGCAGCTACGCCCTGAACATTACGTTCAAGTTGGGAACAAACCTCGATACGGCCCAAGTGCTCACCCAGAACCGGGTGAATCTTGCCCAGCCTTTGCTTCCAGAAGAGGTCCGCCGAAGTGGTGTGTCCGTCAAAAAAATGTCGTCATCCATGATGATGATTGTGAATTTGATTTCACCCGGGGGGGAGTTTGATGCGCTCTACCTCGGCAACTACGCCATTCTGCAACTCAAGGATGCACTTTCCCGGATTGAAGGGGTGGGTGACATCAATGTCTTCGGTTTTGAATACAGCATGCGGATTTGGTTGGATCCCGAGAAACTTTCTGCCCGTGGCCTTGCTGCCGAGGATGTGGTTAATGCCATCCGTGAGCAAAATGTTCAGGTTGCCGCCGGAACAATCGGTGCCCCTCCCATCCCGCAGGGAACGGCTTTTCAATACACAGTCAATACCCAAGGCCGTCTCTCCAGTCCGGAAGAGTTTGATCAGATTGTCGTCAAGCAGGGGACCCGCGGAGAAATTGTACGCCTCGGCGATGTTGGGTATTCGGAATTGGGGGCAAGAGATTACAGCATCGAAACAACTTTGGACGGCAGGCCAACCGTCGGTCTTGCCATTTATCAACAGCCCGGCGGCAATGCTCTCGCGACCGCCCAAGCCATTCGAAATCGCATGGAGGAATTAAAAGCCGTTTTTCCGGCCGGAATGGAATACCGGATTGATTATGACACCACCGGGTTCATTCAAGAATCCGTGACCTCTGTTGTACACACCTTGTTTGAAGCCATTATTCTCGTGATTCTGGTTGTGCTTTTGTTTCTGCAATCTTGGCGATCCACGATTATCCCGTTGATTGCCGTGCCAGTTTCGCTAGTTGGAACATTTGCTGCGATGGCGGCTCTTGGTTTTTCGCTTAATAACATTTCGCTTTTTGGCATCGTGCTGGCGATTGGCATTGTGGTTGATGACGCCATTGTTGTGGTCGAAAATGTCGAGCGCAATCTTGCTCTGGGGATGGACGCTGTTTCGGCTGCCAAAAAAGCCATGGATGAAGTCTTTGGCGCCGTGGTGGCGGTGGCACTTGTGCTGACGGCCGTGTTTGTTCCCACTGCTTTTATTACGGGAATTTCCGGGGAGTTCTACCGTCAGTTTGCCCTCACCATCGCGGTCTCCACGCTGATCTCCGCATTCAACTCCGTGACTCTCAGTCCCGCACTTGCCGCGCTTCTTCTCAAACCCCATGGAACAAAGCCCGATGTGCTCACGAGGCTGCTGGACCGCGTCTTTGGATGGCTCTTCCGGGGATTTAACGCTTTGTTCCAAAAAGCCGAAAAAGTTTATGGAAGCATCGTCGCCAGACTTATCCGTCGAACGGCCATGGTGGGGCTTCTATATGTTGCTTTGTTGGCGCTCACCGGCCTTGCGTTTTTGAAGACGCCGGTTGGTTTCATTCCTCAACAGGACAAGGGATATCTAATTGCCAATGTGCAATTACCCGATGCCGCCTCGATCAATCGCACCAAGGACGTTTCCTCAATGGCGGATCGAATCATTCGGGAAACTCCGGGGGTCGCGCACACACTTGTTATCAATGGTCTGTCCGTTGTCTCCGGCTCAAATTTGTCAAATGCAGCAACGATCTTTGTGATTCTAGACGAATTCGAACACAGGAAGTCTCCGGAACTTTCGGGGCCGGCCATCGCCCGGCAGCTGAATATGACGCTTTCCCGGATCCCACAAGCTTTGGTTGGGGTCTTCGGGCCTCCGCCAGTGGACGGTTTGGGCAGCACCGGGGGATTTCGAATGATGATCCAAGACCGTGGTGGCATGGGCTTTGACAATCTCGAGGAAGCCACCCAAAATCTTGCAGCCGCTGCCGGGAAAAACTCTGATCTTTCCAATGTGTTCACCAGCTTTAGTTCGGGCACTCCACAACTTTTTGTTGATATCGACCGGGTGAAAGCCAAAGCGCTGAATGTTCCGCTTAGCGATGTCTTCAGCACGCTTCAAATTTCGCTGGGTTCCACCTATGTGAATGACATCACCCTGTTTGGCAGGTCCTTCCAGGTCAATGCGCAGGCCGATTCCCGCTTCCGGGTGGAACCCTCGGACATTCTGAAACTCAAAGCCCGCAGCAATTCCGGTGCCATGGTTCCGCTCGCCACCCTTGGCGATGTGAAGGAAATCACGGCCCCGGCCTCGGTGGTTCGCTATAACCTTTACAATGCGGCGGACATCGTGGGTGGCACGGCACCCGGCGTGAGCTCGGGTCAGGCCGTCACCATTATGCAGGATTTGGCCAAAGCCAACCTTCCCCGCAGCATGGGCTACGAGTGGACGGACCTCACCTATCAACAAATCCTTGCAGGCAATGTCGCCCTCTTTGTTTTTCCCCTCTGTGTGCTTTTTGTTTTCCTGACCCTCTCCGCACAATACGAGAGTTGGTCGCTTCCTCTGGCAATCATCCTAATTGTTCCCATGTGTTTGTTGTCGGCAATGGGAGGAGTGATTCTCCGGGGCTTGGACAATAATATTTTTACTCAGATTGGATTTATCGTGCTGGTTGGCCTGGCCTGCAAAAATGCGATCCTCATCGTGGAATTTGCCAAGCAGCTTGAGGGGACCGGCAACAACCGTTTTGAAGCGGTCACTGAAGCCTGCAAGTTGAGGTTACGGCCGATTCTTATGACTTCTTTTGCCTTTATCCTTGGGGTCGTGCCGCTTGTTTTGGCTTCAGGGCCCGGCGCTGAAATGAGGCAGGCCCTCGGCACGGCCGTGTTTTCCGGAATGCTCGGGGTTACATTTTTTGGCATATTTTTCACCCCGGTTTTTTATGTCATGATTCGAAAATTCTCAAAGAATAGTGACCGGAGTGCAGTCATAGCGCAGGGAAATGACTGATTCGCGCCGTGAGAATGTGATCACCTGTGTGTGGTGGTTGTTTTTTTGTGTCACATCCACCGTGTGGTGTCTGCTGGCCGCACAAAATCTTAGCGCGACTTTTGACGAACCCCTGTATTTTCGACTCGGGCTCGATCACTGGAGGAATGGGCTCATCCAGCCCATGATGCGTTTTGGTGCCATGCCGCTCTCGATTGACGTGCAGGCACTGCCGCTTTATTTAATTGAGAAATGGCAGGGCTTCCCGATTGATTTTGAGAGGGATTTTGCGTGGGGTCTTCCTGTGCTCCGTGCGGGCACGATGTGGTTTTGGTGGTTGCTCTTATTCTACACGTTTCGGATTGGTCAATCTTTGGGTGGTGTGAATGGCGGTCGCCTGGCAGTGGCTCTTATTGCGTGGGAGCCAAACATGCTAGCACATGCGACTTTTGCCACGGCGGATGTCGCCGTGACTGCTTGTTTGATGGTTCTCTGGTTTGAGTATGCAAGGAACCGAACATCCCACTGGGGATGGCGGTTGATTCTGCCGGGGGTGCTGTATGGCGTGGCCATGTCGGCCAAGGCCTCGGCGCTTGCCTATGGCCCGATAGTCATGTTGGTGATTGAGGCGCTGCGCCTCAGGCAGAACGGCGAACTATTCCGGAAGGCCCCATGGATTGCATGGTTTAGGGAAATGATTGTGATCGGCTGTCTGGGGTTGCTTATCATGGTGCTTTACTGCGGGTGCGACTGGAATGTGGAGCCATCCTTCATTGAATGGGCAATGACTCTTCCCCCCGGCCCACTCCACGATGTCATGCTCTGGCTTTCCCAAAATCTCATGATTTTTTCGAATGGCTACGAAGGGCTTGTTCAACAAGTTAAACACAACATCCGAGGGCATGATGCCTACCTCTTCGGACGGGAATATTACCGCTCGATCTGGTATTATTTTCCAGCGGCCTTTGTGGTCAAAGTGACCCTCGGCTTTTTAATTCTGCCAATTGCCATCGCAATCTCCCGGCGTCAGGCGCTTTGGAACTGGGCTCTCCTTGCGGCCGTTTTGCTGCTCCTCTACAGTGTGACGTTCCGGGTTCAAATTGGCATCCGATTTTTGCTTCCTGTTTTTGCTTTGATGGCGGTCGGCCTTGGCGCAGCGGTTATTCATGCCAGTCACAAAAAGTCTCTCTGCGCATTAGCGCTGTTTGTGGTGGCATGGAATGGATGGTCGGCGCTTTCGATCTGGCCGAATGCCATCACATTTTCCAATGAACTCTTTGGAGGAAATTCCCGAACGCATTTGCACCTGAGTGATTCCAATTGCGATTGGGGACAGGGGCTACCTGAATTGCGGCAATGGGCGGAAAACCACAAATTGTCCGAAGTTGATGTCTGGTATTTCGGAACAGACCCCACCGTCAACAATTTCCCGCTGCGAGAACTCGTGCTTCATCATCCTCAGCCCGGTCAAAAGGTGGCAGAAGTTGTGCAAGGTCGGATTGTTGCCGTGAGTCTGACCCTGCTCTATGGGAGTTACTCGATGGGACTCGGTGAAGCCGGGGAGGCCATCGAATTTTTCAAATCCCTGTCTCCATTGGACCGGACGTCAACATTCCTGATTTACGATTTCCGGGAATCAACTTCCCGCG
>JBGSVX010000549.1:0-2902 GCA_041752795.1 Terrimicrobiaceae bacterium | reverse complement strand
CGATTGTTGCATTGGTCCCGTGAATTTAGACCCCATTCTCTGATACTGCCATGAAGCCCCGTCATTTCCTCTTTGTCGCCGTCCTCTCTGCGATGCCCTCCGTATCGGGCTATGCGCAAGCTCCAAATGTGCAGCGGGTCACGGATCAAGAAATCCGCCGCCAGGAACAGATGGCCGCCTACGCTGAAAAGGCAATTGTCAAGGGCAACGAGGCAATGGCCCAGAAGGACTACGAAAGTGCCTTCTCGTTCTTCAAAAGCGCGGCAGACGTGCTTCCCTCGGCTGGTGCTGCAACAGCAGCAACCCGCCAGACCGCCGTCGATGGCCTCAGCAAAGCCGCCGTTGCGCTTGCCCAACAGCGAATCTCCGAGGGCCGAACCCAGGACGCCACAACAACCATTAACCTGATTCTGGAGGACCGCTACAATCCAACGTACGCTCCTGCCCTCACCTTGCAAAAACGTCTGGCCGATCCGGGTCGCTTCAATCCCGCCCTCACGCCAATGTTTCTGGCCAATGTGGAAGAGGTCAAACAACTCCTCTCCGAGGCGGACGGCTTCTACGCCTCCGGGCGGTTTGACCTCGCGTTCAAACGTTACGAACAGGTTCTCAATATTGACAAAACCAATATCGCAGCCCGACGCGGCATGGAAAAAGTCAATCTCGAACGTCAAAATTACGCCACCAAGGCCGCAAACGAATCGCGGGCCTCTATGCTCCAAGATGTCTCGGAAGGCTGGGCATTGCCTGTCAAACGTTTCGATACCGGCCCCTCCAGCATCATCGACCAGCCGGAAATTGATGTGCGAGGCACAGCGGGAATCAACCGGAAACTCGACGAAATCATTATCCCGAAAATTGATTTCCGCGATGCCACCATTCGCGAAGCCCTCGAATTCATCCGTCAACGTGCTGCTGCTCTCGACACCTCGGAAACCGATCCCTCCCGCAAAGGCATCAACTTGGTCCTGAAATTGGCACCTGGCTCCGCAGAGGAAGGTGTCACCATCAATTTGGCTCTTACGGATGTCCCCCTCCGTGCGGCGATTGACTATGTGGCGCGAGCCGCGGGAATGAAACCAAAAATCGAGCAGTACGCCGTGGTGGTCGTCCCAGAATCTGAGCCCACAGACGTCCTCATCACCAAAGAATACAAAGTTGCCCCCGGTTTCATCAGCAACATGCCGGCTGGCGGTGGTGGCACGGTGGCTCCAGGCGGTGGCGTGAATTCCGTCGCCCCAGGTTCAGGCTCCAGTATCGCCGAACGCTCGGGTGCCCGCGAATACCTGGAAGGCCAAGGAGTCACGTTCCCAACCGGCGCCAGCGCAATTTTCCTTCCAAGCTCCAGTAAACTGATTGCCAAAAACACCCAAGGCAACTTGGATATCATCGACGCGCTGGTCGAAACGGATGGGAATGCCCCGCCAAATCAAGTGGAAATTGAATCCAAGTTTCTTGAAGTCACCCAAAATAATCTCGAAGAACTCGGCATTGACTGGCTTGTGGGTCAGTTCCAACTGCCTTTTGGCACGGGGACATATGGTAGCGGAGGAACTACCACCGGTGGGACAAACATTGTGGGAACAACCTCAGCGGACGGCATTCCCACTGGCAACACGGCCTTTCCATTACTAAACCCGAACAATCTTCCTGTGGGATCATCCGGGCTATCTCAAGGCCCCATCACATCGGGTAACCGTTCTGGCACGCGCGCAATCAGCGTAAATGCCGTGGACGCCTTGCTGTTTGCAACACCTGTGGGACCTGCGCCTGCCGTTCTTGCCTTGGCGGGAGTCTTCACGAATCCACAATTTCAAATAGTCCTCCGTGCTCTCAGCCAACACAAAGGCGTGGACTTGGTGAGTGCTCCAAAAGTCACAACCAAAAGCGGTCAGCGTGCCACTATCGAAATCGTCAGGGAGTTTCGCTACCCTGCGGAATATGACCTTCCTCAAGTGGGTGGTGGAGCAGGCACCACTTTTGAGCCGGTGATTCCAACCACTCCAACAAGCTTTGAAACCAAAAATGTGGGTATCACACTGGAAGTTGAACCAACGGTCGGTCCGGACAACTTCAGCATCGATTTGATTTTGGCACCGCGGGTTGTTGAGTTTGAAGGGTTCATCAACTACGGTTCACCAATCTTTGCCTCAGTGGCGCCGCTTTTAACGAATGGGCTGATCACAGTTCTTGGTGACAGCACAGTTTTTGAGGCCACGGCCAACGTGATCAATCGTCCAGTTTTCTCCACTCGCGAAGTCACCACCGAAGTGACTGTTTACGATGGTCAAACCGTTGTCCTGGGTGGTCTGATGCGCGAAGACATCCAAAAGGTTCAAGACAAAGTGCCGATTCTCGGGGACATCCCTCTGGCCGGACGTCTTTTCCGGACTTCGGCGGATCAACACATCAAGCGCAACCTCATCATGTTTGTGACCGCAGTTCTCATGGACCCAGCTGGTCAGCCCTTAATCCAAATCGATGAAGAGGCCCGTGAAGTTGCTGCCCCCAGTGCCTTGGGCGTGGAAGAAGAGGCAATTGTCGGTGATCCTCTCAGCATTCCCCTACCGCAATGATTTCCAATCCAAATGTTGAGATGAAGAAAGTTTCCACTCCAATGACATCCACTAAATCAAGACTCTGCCTCCTGAGCTTGGCTGCTCTCCTTTGTGGTGGGTCACTTGCCTACTCTCAGACCGTTGTCGGAGTTGCAAACCGGGAGATTGTTCGCCGCCAGGCCAACTTGATTGAGGCCCAGAAGTTAGAGGCAGCCGGTGACAAAGCCGCAGCATCCAAAGACTTTGAAACGGCTTACTTGAATTATTTGAATGCCTTGGATGAAGTTCCCGAGGGCGCAGCGACTGCAACGATCCGTCCTCCACTGGTCAAAAAGTTTGTCTCC
>JBGSVX010000548.1:0-1919 GCA_041752795.1 Terrimicrobiaceae bacterium | reverse complement strand
TGGGACGCCAGAAGATGCCGCCATTTTGGTGCATTGCGAAGCGGGCCTCAGCCGGTCGGCGGCCTCAGCAATTATCGGTCTCACGACCTTGGGATATGATGACAAAACTGCCTTTGATATCATTACCCAATCGAATCCCCTGAGCCTTCCAAATCGTAGAATGCTCCGGTTTGCCGACGGCTTTTTTGGCAACACCAACCTGCTTCAGCGCGCTGAAGAGCACAGAGTCCGTCAGTTCACGCTGGCCGGCTATGAAGACCCGGTGAAAGAGATTGAACGAAATCACGGGAAATCCCTGCGTGCTCGAATCACAAGGCTGATTGAAGGCTCGGCCATGTTGCTGCGCGGTCGGAAAAACTCTTTCCGCGACACGTGGAAAAAAGCCCTGCTTCCCGATTCCCGCTGACCCCACCGCTTTGGTTGGCCTGATGAGGCAGCTTCTCCGGCCGGTCTGACACTATGAAAATCGCAAGAATTCAAACCTCTGACGGAACTGTCCACCACGGGGCCGTGCAGTCGGATGGAACAATTCTCGAGATCGATGGCGGGCTGTTTGGTTTAAAGGAACCAACCGTCCGCCTGCTCGAAGGAAAGTTCCTCGCGCCCGTTGTTCCTCCGGCGATTTTGTGTATTGGCCTCAACTACCGGCGTCACGCAGAAGAAACCCACGCCAAAATCCCACAGTGGCCGGTGTTGTTTATGAAATCCCCCACGTCGGTCACCAACCCCGGGGATCCCATTGAAATTCCGACGGTGCTGGCCAGCCATGAAGTCGATTACGAATGTGAACTGGCCATTGTGATCGGGAAAACGGCAAAAAATGTCCGGCGCGAGAACGCCTTGGATTATGTGCTTGGATACACGTGCGCCAACGATGTGAGCGCACGCGACTGGCAGAAACAGTTTGGGGGGAGTCAATGGTGCCGCGGAAAAACCTTTGACACATTTTGTCCGCTCGGTCCGTGGATCGTGACTCCGGACGAGTTGCCAACTCCAAATGCCCTCCGGATTTCGACGACTCTCAATGGCGAAAAAGTTCAGGACTGGAACACGAATGACATGATCTTTGACGTGTCGGCCATCATCGAATTTCTCAGTGGAAGCACAACCCTTCTGCCGGGAACCGTCATCCTCACCGGCACTCCCCACGGCGTCGGCATGGCCCGAACCCCACCGCTCTGGCTCAAACCCGGAGATAACGTCACCATCGAAATCGAAGGCATCGGGTCTCTCACAAATCCGGTCATCGCCGAACAGGGGGCATGAAGAAATGAGGCGCTGGCATTCTGCCAATGATCCTCCCATCTCTCTCCAATCAAAACAGAAGTGCGGGTCATGAACTCACGACCCGCACTCTGATTTCCTAAAGCCTCCCCCCGTGATGGGACGGAGACCGCCTCAAGCCACGGCGATTTTGCGGGGTTTGGCGGCTTCGGCTTTGTGGAGTTTGACCGTCAGAAGCCCCTGCTCGATGCCTGCCGAGATGCGCTCGGTATCGATGGACGGATCGAGTTCAAAGACCCGTGAATAATGGGCGGCCGGACGCTCGGAATAGACGGTTCGTCCATTGGTTGCTACTGACTCCCGTTTTCCGGTGATCAGGAGCTTGCCTTCATTGACGGTGATGTCCACGCCCGCCTTTGTCACGCCGGGCATTTCCACCTTCAGGGTGTAACCTTCGGCGTCATGTTTCAAGTTGGAACGTGGAGCCACGGAGGCTGCGGGTTGTTCGCCCTCGCGGGTCGTTTTGCTGCATTCAGAAATGGCATTCATTGGTATTAACCTAACTTCCCCCTAATTTTTTTATAAGTCGTTGAAAATCAATGAATATGCCCAAAAATGTAGCAAGTAATAAGTAAATTATTATCGTAATATATATTGACTAAACGACTTTTACCTGTATTTACAGTAGCAAGTGT
>JBGSVX010000547.1:0-3989 GCA_041752795.1 Terrimicrobiaceae bacterium | reverse complement strand
GATGGCTGATAAGCGCCTCGGGTGTGAGGGGATCAGGCGAGCGGTTGCGAAATCGAATGAGCGAACCGGCAAGATCGGGATGCCCATTGCCAACAAGGTCAAGGGTCAGACGTCCGCCCCCTTCTGTGAATTCCAGAAAGCCGGACACACGGTTTTTCGTTCGATTATCGATTTCGCCACGAACGACGAATTTCGCGATGCGGAATGCCATGAGTTGGTTGGTTGACTTGCCGCATCTTCCCAAGAGGCAATCAACTGTCAACAGCAAGTCGGCCTGACAGCGGCCCATTGCATCACCCGCTCGCTCCCCATGCCCGTATTTGCATTTGCTAGACGATGGCAAAATGGCTCAGAATCCCTCCCCTTCATCCATGATCATTCGCACAGTTGCTCACCCCCGCGCCGGACTGATCGGCAATCCCTCGGACGGATACTTTGGAAAGACGATTGCCTTTGCCTTTCGAAACTTCTGTGCACGCATTGAACTTTGGGAATCGCCGGAGTTGGAATTGCTGCCCAGCCGCCGCGATCATTCGGTGTTTCAAAGTTTGGAGAGCCTGCATGCCGATGTGAAGTTGCATGGCTACTATGGGGGCTTCCGGCTTTTGAAAGCAGCTGCGAAGGCTTTTTTCGAGTATTGCCAGCAACGTGGCATCGTGCTTTCGAAATCCAACTTTACGATGCGCTACACCTCCGATATTCCGAACCGGGTTGGGTTGGCGGGCTCGAGCGCCCTGATCACGGCCTGTTTGAGAGGGTTGATGTCTTTTTATGGAGTGAGCATTTCCCGGCACTCGCTGGCCAGTTTGGTTTTGCATGTGGAAAACACGGAGTTGCGCATTCCGGCCGGTCTCCAGGACCGCGTGGCGCAATCGTATCAGGGCGTGGTCTACATGGATTTCAATCGCGAATTGATGGAAAGCCGGGGATACGGTCACTATGAATTGCTGGATCCCGAAAAACTTCCCCCGCTCTATGTGGCATACCGGGAGGATCTGTCCGAGGGCACCGAGGTTTATCACAATGATCTCCGGGTTCGCTGGCAGCAGGGTGAGCCGGCGGTCGTTCAGGCCATGGAAACATGGGCCAATCTGACTTTGGAATTCCGCGAGGCCATGGAAAATCAGGACCTTGCTGCCATGAATCGCGTGATTAATGCCAACTTCGATCTGCGCGCGAGCCTCTACGATGTGGGCGATGGAAACAGGGATCTCATTGAAACGGCCCGACGAGCAGGAGCCAGTGCCAAGTTTGCGGGAAGCGGGGGAGCCATCGTGGGAATATTTGCTGATGACCAGGTGTTTTCCAAACTGGAGTCAGCCCTTGCTCCGAAAGGCATTCGAGTGATCAAACCGGATCTTGCCCCCGCGCTCTCGACCGGAGAGCAGCCATGAAGGCCATCATTCCCGCAGCGGGGTTGGGCACGCGGTTTCTGCCCATCGCAAAGGCGGTCCCCAAAGAAATGCTGCCGCTTGGCAATGTGCCGGTCATCCATCATGTCGTCGCAGAGGCCGCATCCGCAGGTTTTGATGATATCCTGATTGTGATCAGTTCCGGCAAAGAAAGTATCAGAGATTATTTTTCTCCAAACCCTGTGCTGGAGGCCCATTTGGAAAAGGCAGGCAAGCTGGCAGCTCTGGAATCCGTGCGGGCCGTTTCGTCCATGGCCCGCATCGAGTATGTGTATCAACCGGAAATGCGGGGGCTTGGGGATGCTGTCAAACTTGGAAAAACCTTCGTCGCCGACGACGAAATGTTTGCCGTGCTTTTGGGCGACACCGTGATGCATCAGTCCTCGCCTCTGCCGTCCATGGTGGCATCATGGAACGCCAGAAAGACTCCCTCCGTGAGTCTGGAGAAATGTCCCGCAGACCGCGTGTCCCGCTATGGGGTCGCAGGAGGAAAGGAAGTTGATCCCGGGGTTTTTGAACTGACCCACCTCGTCGAAAAACCACCCGCTGACTCTGCGCCGAGACTGTTTTCCCATGACGGCTCCACACTGCCATTTCATGCCTTCGCCGCCAGGTATCTGCTCACCCCGGAGATATTTTCGTATTTGGAAAATGCGCAGGCCGGTTTTGGCGGGGAGATTCAGTTGACCGATGCCATGGAGCAATTGCGGAAATCGGAGGGGCTGCTCGGAATCACGTGGTCCGGTCGGCGGCTTGATATTGGAAACCCCGAAGGCCTCATTGAAGCCGCCAGGCAATTGGCGGGAACCGGGCTTGATTAGGGGTTCCATTTGGGAATTGGCAGTGGATTGGGCGCGGTACTGACAAGCAGGACCCACCAAAGGAGACCTATTTTCCGAGGCCTGCCCGCAACGCTGACGCGTAGCGGCTGCGGGCGTGGATTGCCCACCTCATTGTGACTCCCATGGAGGGTCCTGCTTGTCAGGACCGGGCGTTGGAAATGCGCTGATTCAACTCGCACAACATGTTATATTACAATGATATGCAGTTTTTTAGATGAACGATGTCTCGAATGGCAATGTGGTTGGGATGGGCTAATAACAGCCGCGACCTTTTTTCCAGTTCCTACCGCCCGAACAGTCGGCGTTCCGAGATGATGGCTGCGACTTTTTCGGGAACCATGTCGCGCCATGTTTCGTCCCGTTCGCGAATTTTGCGGAGCACGTCTCGTGAACGAATGGAAAGAAATTCCGGGCGGGTGCTCTTCATTGAGCGAATGAATCCATTTTCGAGGAGGTGGGAATAGAGATGCCGGATGGAGGGATGCACCTCAAAATTTTCTGCGGTGACGAGGGATCCGTCGGGTTTGAGGAGGGGATAGACGTAGAGGTTGACGTTTTGTTTGAAGAGGCGTCCGAGGGCCTCGAGGATTCCGCCATCGAGGTCCGCGTAATACTCGGGCTCAAAAACTTCTGCGAGGGCCGGAACGCCAAGAGGCAGGCCGATCGGACGGTCACTGTAGATCCTCAAATAATTCACCAGCCGGAAAAACTCGGCATGACGTGAAATGAGCACCGTTCGTCCAAGGGCTCCCAGCATATCGACACGATCAAGAAAATCCGCCATGTCGAGCGTACCGCCAGATAGAAGATTTTTCATGGTGATTTCCATGAGCACTTCGGGCTCCTCGGGCTTGAGTTTTTCTTCCTTCAAAAACATTCCCATCGCCACATCCAACATGTCATTCGTGAGAAGTGTAACTGGACGGAAGCTGCCCCGTTCGACCAGCACAGGCTTTTTGTAAAAAGCTTCAGCGGCATTAACCACCTCGCCATCTGCCCGGAACAGGGCCGCTTGGGTCAGCCCCCCATTCACAAGGTGAAGCGCCATCAGACGATTGTCCACGGTGGCAAATTCCGGCCCGGAAAACCGGATCATATCAATCCCGATGCGCCCCGGCTTCAGATCATCCGTTAGCGAAGAAATCAAATTTTCCGGGCGCTGAGAGAGGTAGTGGGCACCGTGGATGAGGTTCACTCCGACGACGCCGAGAGCTTCCTGTTGAAGCAAGTTTTCCTGATCAAACATCCGAACATGGACGATGATTTCATTAACCGGACCCCGTGGAGTTTTTTGAAACCGGATACCCATCCATCCATGCGATTCGTCGTGACGCCGGAAGCTTCGTGCGGCGACGGTATCCGCAAACACAAAAAATAAACGTTCGCCGCCCTCCTTCGCATCAAGGCGTTCAAGCAAGAGGTTGAACTCATGATCCAACATCATGGCAAGCCTAGCCCGGCTCACGTAGCGTTCACAGGGTCCATAAATCGCATCACTGAAGGTCATGTCGTAGGCCGAAATCGTTTTTGCGACCGTGCCTGCGGCTCCTCCCACAGAAAAAAACCGGCGGGCCACTTCCTGACCCGCTCCGATTTCGGCGAAGGTGCCGTACATGCGGCGGTCCATATTGATTTGAAACGCCTTTTTATTGACCTGCTGATCCAGTGCGGAACTCATAGTGATTCTCCTTCAAGAGAATTGGTGGAGGTATGGGGATTCGAACCCCAGAACGCG
>JBGSVX010000546.1:0-3415 GCA_041752795.1 Terrimicrobiaceae bacterium | reverse complement strand
CCTTCTGTCCGAAATGTGATGAGGACCGCCTCACCGCCAAACGCGCCATCCTTCAGGCCGCTTGATCCCTTAAACCTATGAATACAACACCACTCCACCTCGAAGACCACGAACGTCAGCGCTGCGAAATTTGGACCCGCGTGATGGGCTACCACCGTCCGGTCTCCCAATTCAATGCCGGCAAACAAAGCGAACACCGCGAACGCAAGTTCTACCGCGAAGAGTCAACGACTGTCACACGCGGTCTCCAACGACGATAACCCAGGGGGAACGGGCGTCCCGCCCGTTTAATGATGACTAACGATCTCCGAGTGGGAGGCATCGAACCGCTCACCACGGTGGATTTTCCAGGCAAACTCGCAGCCGTCGTGTTTTGTCAGGGCTGTCCATGGCAGTGTGCTTATTGCCACAACACCCACCTCCAACCCCTTCGCTCGAAGCAAGAGGTCACATGGAACGTATGGATGGATTTTTTGAAGGACCGCGTCGGTTTTTTGGAAGCCGTCGTTTTCAGTGGTGGAGAGCCCACCATGCAAAAGCAGTTAGTCCCGGCAATTCAAATCGTCCGGGGTCTCGGCTTTGAAATTGGTCTGCACACGGCCGGAATGTTTCCCAACCGTCTGAAAGCCGTCCTGCCACTTGTTGATTGGATCGGCTTCGACGTGAAGGCACCGCTGGATAACCAGGACCTTCGTTATGAAAAAATTACCGGCCTCCCGGGATCAGCCGAAACAGTGAGCCGGAGCCTGGACCTTGTGATCGCCTCCGGCGCGCCGGTTCAAGTGCGAACCACCATGGACCGGTCCATCCTTGACGACACGGCCATGGAAAAAATCAATCGCGATCTCACCCGCCGGGGACTGCCAGAAACGATGAAGCAAACCTGCCGCGCAGTGATCTGAGATCCGAATGGCGTTAAGTTAAGCTTCTGGCGTTTTTCCCCAATCCATCGCCTCGCAGTGGCGCATGCACTCTTTAAGGCGACGCTCGATGAAGGCTCGTTCTGCGGGAAGTTCGGCGAGGCCTAGGGCTTTTTGGTAATGAGTCTGCGCTGCGTGGAAGTCTCCAAGCTCTGATGCGAGGCTGCCCTGGATGGCGTGGAAGAGGTGCGAGGAGGTTCTGATGTCATGCTGTGCGATATGAGTTAGTGCGTCCTGGCCGGCCTTCGGGCCATGCACACGGGCAACCGCCACGGCACGGTTCATGGCGGCGATGGGAGAGGAGGTTTGCCGCATCAATTGATCGTAAAGGTGAAGGATTTTTTGCCAATCGGTGTCGTTAGCGGTTGCTGCGGTGCTGTGGCAGGACGCGATGGCAGCTTCAAGGTGATAGGGAGTAACGCTGACCCCATCCGCCGAGCGGGCAAGGCATTGGATTCCTTGCTGAATCATCTGCTGATCCCAGACGCTGCGATCTTGTTCATGGAGTTGCTGCAGGTCTCCGTTAGCATTGGTGCGGGCCGGCAGCCGTGCTGCTGTCAGTAACATGAGCGCCAACAACGCAAACGCACGCGGCTCCTGAATCACGGGATGTTGGGTCAGCAAAGTCAAAATCCGGATGGCTTCATGGCAGAGATCTTCCCGCACCAAACGATCACCGGCGGAGGCTTTGTAGCCTTCATTGAAGAGCAGATAAAGCGTGCCAAGCACACCATCCAGCCTTTCCGGGAGTTCCTGAGGTTCGGGCACTGCAAATGGCAAGGACAACTCGCGCACTCTTTCACGTGCCCGCGTGAGGCGTTTGTTAACGGCCGCTTCGGAAATGAGAAACGCTCTGGCGATTTCGAGCGGACTGAATCCACAAAGAGTTTTGAGAGCAAGCGCGGCCTGCGCGTTTTGTGGCAGGGACGGATGGCAGCAAACAAACATCAAGCGGAGTTGATCGTCGGAGAATCCATTGTCTTCCTCTGACGCAGCGGAAGATTCCAGTCCGGCAACAATCTCCGGCTGTTTTTCTTCAAAGAACTTTTCCCTCCGCAGTTGGTCGGTCATCAGGTTTTTTGCTGTTCGAAGTAACCAAGCCGGCGGATTATCTGGCAGTGCCGAAAGTGGCCATGACCTCAGAGCACGAATCATGGCCTCCTGCACCGCATCCTCAGCCATCTGCAAGCAGTGGGGGCCGTAAATTCCAACGAGGATCGCCACCATTTTGCCGGATTCATGACGGAACAAATGTTCCGCAAGTTGCTGGGCCTTGCTCTCAGGACTTGCAGGCGGAGTGGTGGGTGATTCGTCCATTTTGAAACTCGAAAAAATCTATTTCCCACATCTGTGTGGAATTTTAAAAATTATTTCAATCGGGAATGTCCTGAATGCCTGATGTCATTCGTCATACTCACAACCAAACAATAAAAAATCATGACCCAGCCCGACCAAAAATCCGACTATCTCCTGCTCTTCCGTAACAATGCCTGGTATCAGGGCCTGTCCCCTGAGGAAATTCAACGGGTGATGACCGCATGGATGACATGGTATGATTCCGTGGTGGCCGATGGCCGCTGCCTTGGCGGCCAATCTCTTGAGGAGGACGGCCGTGTGGTCCGTGGCCACGATTTGCAAATCACGGATGGCCCATATGCCGAGGCGAAAGAGTCCATCGCGGGATACTTCATGCTGCGAGTCTCCGGCATCGAGGAGGCCACTGAAATTGCTAAACTCTGCCCCGGCCTGCCCTATGGCTCCACGGTGGAGATCCGCAGGCTCATGGAGCGGTGCGGAGCAAGTCAGATGTCAGAAAATCCGTCAAACACTCAGCCTCATTAAAATTTTATTCAACACATCCATAACACACCATGAAAACACAACCCACCGAGTATCCTCCCTTCAGCCCGTATCTCAGCGTGCAAAACGCTGACCGAGCCATTGATTTTTATAAAGCTGCCTTTGATGCCGTGGAGCTCATGAGGCTCACAGACAAAACGACCGGAAAGATCGGTCATGCCGAACTCATGATCCATGGCAGCTTGGTCATGCTGTCCGAAGAAAATGCCCAATGGGGAAACAAATCTCCCGATACCCTGGGAGGCACCCCGGTGACCTTTTGCCTGATTGTTGAGGATGCCGATGCGGCCTTCGAACGAGCCGTTGCGGCGGGAGCCACGGTTTTGATGCCTGTGGCTGATCAGTTTTACGGTTTCCGGAGCGGCAGTTTGAGCGACCCCTTTGGTCATCAATGGATGCTGCAGCATGAAATCGAAAAACTATCCCCTGAGGAGATGCAAAAACGCTGGGATGCCATGAGCGGCGAATGCAGCGGATCGGCGGACAAATAAACCCTGAGACACTATGTTTAAATTCCTTCTTATCGGATGTGCTTTGCTCGTCGGACTGGTCGCCATCGTCCTCATTGCCGCCGCCATGCAGCCCGCGATCTTTCGCGTGGAACGTAGTGCCACCATAGCCGCTCCAGCCTCGGT
>JBGSVX010000545.1:0-2061 GCA_041752795.1 Terrimicrobiaceae bacterium | reverse complement strand
CGAATTGCTCTTTGCCGTTCGGCCCAACAAAGCAGATGTCATGGAAAAAGCCTGGTCCCAATTGTTTCCAAAACTCCGGCTTACGCAGATCGGCAGCCTGACTTCTTCAAAAGATGGGGATACTCCCATCCGGGCGGCCTTCGAGCACTTCAAAAAATCCTGAGCATTGGCAGACGTCACCGATTGACTCTCTGCCCGGTCTCGGTCAGCCTGCCCGTGCATGATTCGGCTCAAATACCACGCTCCAGGCACTCCGCCAGCGACGCTTGAAAAGCCGGGAGGAGTTGTAAGCAAACCCTCCACCATCACGCTCGTGCAATACGATGCCGAAGTGATTCTGGAAACCCAGATTGATTCCTTTGAAGAACTGCAGAACCGCTTTGATCCCGGCAAAGTGAATTGGATCAATGTGGACGGGCTGGGGGATGTGGAGTTGCTGAAGAAACTGGCTGTGCGGTTCAATATCCACCCGCTCTCCATGGAAGACGTGATGAATACCACTCAACGGCCCAAGGTCGAACAATTTGCCGACCACATTTTTGTGGTGAGCGAAATGATCTATCCGGAAAAAGGCGGCAGGGTCACCATCGAGCAATTGAGCGTGTTTCTTGGAAAAGACTATGTTCTCACCATCCAGGAGGAGGACGGGCATGATGTCTTTGCGCAGGTGCGCGGTCGCCTGCGGTCGGCGCGTGGGTATTCGCGGCGCATGGGGCCGGATTACCTTTGTTACGCCTTGCTGGACGCGACAGTGGATCAGTTTTTTCCGATCCTCGAAGGGGTGGGGGATTCCGTGGAAGAAGTCGAGAGTGACCTCCTCGAAAAACCCAGCAAGGAAACCCTCCGGCGTTTGTATGATGACAAGCGCCTGCTTCTGCAACTGCGGCGTGCAGCCTGGCCCCAACGTGAAATCTTCGGCGCGCTCATTCGGGATGACGCCGAACTGATCACCAAGGAAACCCGCGTTTTCCTGCGGGATTGCTACGATCACAGCACCCAGATCATCGATATTATTGAAAGCTACCGGGATCTCGCGGCCGGCCTCATGGACATTTACCTTTCGAGCCTTGGTTTCCGAACGAACGAAATCATGCGCATCCTTACCCTGGTGTCCGTCTTTTTTATTCCTCTCACGTTCCTCGCCGGTGTTTATGGGATGAATTTTGACACCGACTTTCCCCTCAACATGCCCGAACTCAAATGGAAGTTCGGATACCTGTTTTTTTGGGGAATTTCCCTCTGCGTGGTGATTTTTATGTACCTGTTTTTCAAACGGAAAAAATGGCTGTGAAATCGGTTTTGATTCTTACGGCATCCTTCGGGGAGGGTCATAACGCCGCCGCCAGAAGCCTTCGCGATGGCATCGTTGCCGGATACCCGGACTGCAAGGTTGCCGTTCACGATATTTTCAAAGAGGCCTACGGACCCGGCAATGAGTTGGTTCGCCGCATGTACCTGGCTTCCATCAACAGGACTCCTGCTCTCTGGGCGCTCTGCTTCCAGGTGTTGGACAAAACCCCCATCGTCAACTGGCACATCGGAATCTACCGGGCTGCCATCCGGCGACTCGAGGAATTGCTCTCCTCCCTGCGCCCGGACGTTGTCGTGACGACCTACCCGGGTTGCTTCCATGTCTTGGATTGTATTGGACGGAAGCGCCTCAAGCGGGCCTTTCGTACGATCACCATCGTCACGGACTCAATCACCGTCTGTTCGGTCTGGCACAGTGCACAATCGGATTTTTACATTGTGCCGAATGAGGCCACCGCCGAAATCATGCGTGGACGGGATATTCCGCCGGACAGAATTCTTCCCTTGGGATTTCCAGTTCCTGCGGAGTTCGAAACCTTTCCGATCAAATCCCGCCCGGCAGAGGGTCAGCCATGGAAAGTTCTCTATATGGTGAATTCCGGAGAACACCTTGCCTCCAAAATTCTCGGGGCCTTATTGAAAGTTCGCCCGCTCGAAATTACAGTCACAACCGGCCGCAATGAAGCCCTTGGTCATGCACTCGCCGCACAGGCCCGGTCTGCCGGATCGGAAATCCAAGTGCTCGGATGG
>JBGSVX010000544.1:0-2890 GCA_041752795.1 Terrimicrobiaceae bacterium | reverse complement strand
GGAAAATTGGAGGCATTTTTGGTGTTTTATCCACTCGGTGAGTCGACCAAAGCCGAAAACCGGAGGTATTTGACCGATGAAATCGTCATGGAGTCCGATGAGGCCGGTGCGGCTGCGGCCCGCTCAATGGAAGGCGTGGAGAGTGTTCGCCGCGTCGATTACGCTCCCGGCATGTTTGTGGCCAAAGTCAGAAATTCAGGCAGAACTCTCGAAAAAGCTGATGAGATCCGGGCTCTGAACGGTGTGAAATCCTCAAATGCCCAGTTTGCCCAAATGATGGAAAAACGGGCAGCACCAAACGATCCGTTGTTTTCCAGTCAGTGGCATCTTGATAACGCAATCACTCCATTGGCTGATCTTAATATTTTGAATGTTTGGGACACCTATCGCGGCTCGGGGATTGTGATATCCATTGTTGATGACGGTGTGGACCTCGGCCACGAAGACCTATCCTCCGCCATCAATACGTCCCTCAATTACGACTACAACGGTAATGACAACGATCCTTCACCGAACACATTAGAAGACTTTCACGGCACCGCGTGTGCCGGTGTGGCCGCCGCTTCGGGATTCAATGGCATTGGAGTGGTTGGCGTTGCACCCTCGGCAACCTTGTCCGCACTCCGACTCATCGCCGCCCCGATCTCCGACACCAAAATCTCGGAGGCAATGGCCTTTCAAAACGATTCGATACAAATCAAATCGAACAGCTGGGGACCGACAGCGCGATATGATGGCCCTGGCACCCTCACCAAGTCGGCGCTCCTCAATGCCGTCACAAATGGGCGTGGCGGGTTGGGAACAATCTTTGTTTGGGCCGCAGGCAACAGTGGCCTGCAGGGCGACCGTGCGGACTTTGATAGCTACCAAACTTCTCCTTATACGATCTCTGTAGCCGCGATGGGGGATGATGGAGCCCAAGCCAGTTACTCGGAAAATGGCTCCTGTTTGGTCGTTGCAGCCCCATCCAGCTCCGCTGGGTTGCGAGGAATCACCACCACCGACCTCACCGGATCACCAGGATACAATGATTCGGAAGGCACAACGGATGAGCCTGCGAACAAGAATTACACGGGCACTTTCGGTGGAACTTCCTCTGCCTGCCCTGCTGTGTCCGGTGTGATTGCTCTCATGCTCGAAGCAAACCCATCCCTCTTCTGGCACAATGTTCAAGATATCCTCATCCGAACTGCCTACAAAACCAATCCCGGCAGCCTGGACTGGATTACCAATGGGGCTGGCCTCCACTTTCACGATGGCCTTGGGGCCGGATTGGTTGACGCCTCCGCTGCTGTCAATTATGCGAGGACCTACCCCGCCTCAAATGACAGAATTTCAACTTCTGTGAATGCCACCGGGTTGCCTTTGGCCATCCCGGAAAACAGCCCCATTGGGATCACAATTCCCATTGAGGTCAGCTCGGGAATTTCCAACCTCCAGCATGTGGTCCTTAACTTTTCTTGCACGCACACTTACCGCGGCGATTTGGTGATCACACTCACATCGCCCAGCGGTACAGAAAGCATCTTTTCTCAAACGCATGGAGACTCAGGCAACAATTTTGTCGCGTGGCCATACATGACCGTTCGCTGCTGGGGCGAGAACCCAAATGGAACATGGACGCTCAAGGTCTCCGATGAGCAGGGAATCGATATTGGAACCGTGACCGCAGTCAAATTGGATCTTTATGGAGGATCCAGTGGTTCTCCAGCACCCCCAGCCCCAGGGCCTCCATCCACGGTCACTCTATCGGTGGAAACTCCCGATAGTTTCCTGAGGATGAGAAGAGGATCGCGGGTTTCTGTTTCAGGGACTGCCGCTGAAGTCACCGGCATTTCGCATGTGGAATTTGCCAAAATGACTTTTGGAACCACCCAGCGCCCCGGCCCCGAGGTGCCAGTGAATGGAAACTCACTCTACAAATCGTTGAAGTGGACGAAAGCCTCGGGCCAGGAAACATGGCAATTTGAAGGCCTGGTAGAAAAAGGCATTAACCGCTTTCTAATTCGGGCCCATGCCGAGAACGGAAATATCTCAAACCTCAGCGGAATCACGATCCTTGGGGAATAACCTGGATTCTCCTGATTTTTTTGACTTGCATACTTCCGCCTGACTTCATAAACAAACACTCATGAAAGCAATGAAATGCTCCCTCGCCCTCATTTTTGTCGCTGCCACCGCCCATGCCGGCAGTTTTGGAGGCCCGCCTCCATTCACTAACGGCTCGCCATTGCCCACCGGCGTAGATGGTTCCTATCAGGCAAATGCCACAGCCAGCAACACCACGGGAGTGATTCGCTTTTCTTACAGAAATAATACCCAGACCAGTTCCACCACCGCGAACTCCTACGTGTTTTTCAGCGAAGGCCTGACCTTTAGCGGCCCTGCTTCCGTGAACATCACCCTCTCAACCATCGCTGCAGTTCTCCAGCGGGACACGACCCGTGCATTTACCAACACGGCAATGACCGGGAGTTTTACTGCAAAAATTGGTCCGCACACACCCAGTTACTATTTTAAAGGGAAAGGTTTCATGCAGGCATTCATTCAAGAACCGGCGCCCTCAACGACATTTTTGAATTTCTTCAGCAAAAACCTGAAGATCAGAGGCGTTCGCACCTCGATTGTTTCCAGCTAAGAATTTTTCATTCTGAAAATTCATTGTCCTGATTTCCGGCCATCGGCCGTATCTTGAGTGTGATTCCCGCATCTGCGCTCGTCCACGGATTGCGGCCAACTGATCGGTTCAGGTCACGCTCCGGTCTGACCCTCATCGAACTTCTGGCGGCAGCGGCTATTGTTGGCCTCTTGGCACTTGCGGCCATTCTTTCCTATCGCCCGCTCCTTGCCAAGGCGGATTCCGCCCGCTGCATGGCCAACATGCGCTCCC
>JBGSVX010000543.1:0-6227 GCA_041752795.1 Terrimicrobiaceae bacterium | reverse complement strand
TGAAATATTATCGAAGCTTCCGAGGGGGTGCCTTCCTCGGTCAACCATCCCATGGACGCCATGATCGCGATAAAAGGAACCACCAGCACCACCAACAAAATCAATCCATCAATCATCTTGGCAACAAACCGGATCCAGAACCCAGCATAGTGCATTTTGGAGGTGACCTCGATTCCTTCAGAAAGTCTTTGCAGGAAAGCCGGCTTGGCGGCCGCGCTGACCCACATGTCTCCGATCTGCACCATCTCGGATTTTGGAAACATTTTGCCGGTTTCTGCGCAAATGGCCTGATCCTCGGGCACGGTGACCGGAGCAAGGGGCGTGGCAAATCCACGCTCCTCTCCATAAGTTTTCCAGCTTTCCATGCCCTCTCTCCAGACGAGAGTTTCATTGTGAATTGTTCCGGCCTTGAAAAGCCCGTCCAGCGTGGCCTCATCCAATGGTCCGACCTGTTCCTTATCATTTGTTGCGTAGAACCAGTTCATAAATTGTGAATTCTCTCTTCCCTTATCGCGCTTTGCATTCAATGACCAGCTTTCTCAAAGCCGTTTATGAAAAAATCTTGAATATCCTGTGGCGGGGGGCTTTTGGCCCAATGCCGTTCGGGAATTGCCTGCGAATGGGGCGGTCCTGACAAGCAGGACCGGGCATGGGAAATGCACTGCAGTGGCCGCAGACCTATTCCTGCATCAATTTTTCCATGAGCCTCGCCGCGAGGGATTGGGTCGCGTCATCAAGTCTGGCAAGGGACGATTTGAGTTTTTGGAGAGACCGTTTTTCAAGAGCAAGTCGGACGGTGGCCTCGGCTTCGCGGATCGCTGCAAGTTCACCGGGCTCAACATCCACCGAAGCGAGAGCGGTTTCAATGGCTGGGAGCATCTCCTCGGCTTTGAGTCTGGCCTCGGCAAATTGACGGTCGTCCATGTCTTCAAATGCGTGCTCCAGTGAGTCGGCCAACATTTTTTCGATGGCCTCATCCGAGACATCAATCGCGCTGGTGAGGGCGAGGTGGGTGTCCTCTCCGGTGGCCGTATCCCTTGCCAGAACATGGAGGATGCCATTCACGTCGATTTCAAATTGCACGCCGACCCGTGCCTGACCCTTCGGAAGGGGTTGAAAATCCACAGTGAATTCCCCCAGTTTCCAATTGTCGTTTGCCATTTCCCGTTCTCCCTGGAGGACGGAAATCCGCATGCCGGATTGGTTGGTCACAGCATTTGTGAACATCTCACCGGCTTTGATCGGAATGGTGGAGTTTCTCGGGATGATCACATTCATCAGCCCTCCAAAGGTTTCGATTCCCAGCGAAAGCGGAGTCACATCCAGCAGCGTCACATTTTGAACGGAACCCTCCAGGACCCCGGCTTGAATCACAGCTCCCATGGCCACGGCTTCATCCGGGTGCTGGCTGATATCAGGCACCTGCTGAAAAATTTCCTCCACAAACTCGCGCACAAGGGTCATTCGGGTTGCGCCTCCGACCAGAATGACCGAGCCCAGTTCGCCCGGAGTCGTTCCGGCATCCAGCAGGGCCCGCTCACAGTGCCGCCGGGTGCGTTCCAGAACCGGCAGGCAAACCCGGCGCACGCGCTGTTCGGTTTCCGAGCCCGCGACCAATTCCTTTTTTAGGGTTTCTGCTTCAGCCGGGGAGATTCCGAATTCTGCGGCAATCACGTGGTCAAAATCATCCCCTCCCAATTTGGTGTCTCCATGGGTTGCCAGCACATGGAAGACCCCATCGTGCAAATCCAAAATCGAGATATCGAATGTGCCACCCCCAAGGTCAAAAACGGCCACCCGTGTTTGGTCCCCCAAGCGGTCCAACCCAAATGCAAGCGCAGCCGCAGTAGGCTCCGGCAACAGTCGCTCCACTGTGAAGCCCGCCATCTCGCCGGCCCGCTTTGTGGCCGTTCGCTGGGCATCATTAAAATACGCGGGCACGGTGATCACTGCCCGATCCACGGGCTGACCCAACACGGCCTCGGCACGGGATTTGAGAGCACGCAGGATTTCCGCAGAGATTTCTTCCGGGGTTCGATCCCGTCCGCCCACACGCAAACGAACCGGCTCACCCTGACGCCCAACCACGAATGGTCCTTCCGGCCCTTCTCCGATCCTTGCTCCAATCAGCCGCTTGACCGAAAGAATTGCTTCCTCCCGCTTGTCCAAGGCCTCCCAGCCAACTACCGCCCGTCCATCATCCTCAAAGCGCACGGCGGAAGGGGTCAGCCTGCGCTCGTGTTCGTCGGCGATCAATACCGGGAATCCGGAATCCATCACGCCGATCAGGGAGTTTGTCGTGCCAAGATCAATGCCTGCAATCATGCATGGTGAGTATTCGTTTTGGCAGACTCTGACAAGTCCCTCGCCCCTGTTTTCTTAAGTGTTTCCCTGTCTCATTCCACGGAGTGAGTCATTCAGCTCAAATAGGCACTCCGAAAGTTGGTGGCGGCACTTGGCAGTGAAAGCAAAATCTGAGGCCAGTGTGGCAGCGGCCTCCAGTTGTGGCCACGAGGCGTCGAGATCAGCGAGCCGGGAACTCAAATTCTGTTCCATGACATCGAGTCGTGAGGCAATCTCCGAAGCGGCCTTTATTAACTTGGCGAGCTGAACGGCAGCCAGGGAGCGGGCGAGCGAGTTGGAAGCACGCGTGGCCTCTGGGAGGGCTGTACGGGTTTGCTCCACGATTTGGCAGACTGCGGAAAATAGTTCGAAGTGGCCGGTCGGAGGAGCCGTCTTCGGGGATTGCCCGGTTTCCAAAGTGATGAGGTGACGCAGGCGTGTGGCCGGATTTTTTAAAAGATCGTAGGCGGCCCGAAGAGACTCGAATTTTTTGGCGTCCCCGGTTTGGCGGTCCGGGTGCAGGGTTTTGGCTCGCTCCAAAAACGCGGTTTTGATTTCGGATTCTGGGTGACCCGGACGCCGTGGCAGGTCCAACTCCCGGAAGGCATCGATCACGCCGAAAAACTTTCGCCACAAGAGCAGTGAGCGACGGCATTCGGGTTGGTGACTTTGAAGCCGCCTTTTTGGAGATCGTCACTGAAATCCAGCTCCGAACCACTGACAAACAGCGCGCTTTTGGGATCGATGACCACTTTCACGCTGTTGGACTGAACGACAATGTCCCGGTTTGCGGGGCCATCCACGAGGTCCATCTTGTATTGAAGCCCGGAACACCCTCCACCAACCACGGCAACCCGCAAGGCTCCCTCAGGACGTCCCTGCTTTTCCAAAAGGCCACAGAGCCTCGCACTCGCCCGATCAAGGACGCGGATCAATTTTTCGTTGCCAAGTCTGAACTGAACTTCTGCCATGTGAACCGCCACACTACACACGATTCCGCCAAAGTGCAATTTTGGGGATTTTCGGTCAGGACCGGAATTTTATGAACATGGAGTTGGGCTTGCGAAGAGTGGACTCGCGGCCTATGATCATCCGCTTTTCCAAATCATGTCATCACTCTTCCATAACCGCGTCACCGTCGAACAAGTTGAAGAAGGAACCGAACTTGCGCCCAAATTTGATGCGCAAGGTGTTATCCCTGTCGTGACGACCGATCATGATTCCGGGGAACTGCTCATGCACGCCTACATGAATGCCGAGGCCTTGGAAAAAACGATCCGGACCGGAGAAGCCTATTACTGGAGCCGTAGCCGCCAAACCCTCTGGCACAAAGGCGCGACCAGCGGGTTGGTTCAGTATGTCGTGGACTTGCGCATTGATGATGACCAGGACTGTGTTTGGTTGAGGGTTCGGGTTGGAGGCTCGGGAGCGAGTTGCCATGTCGGTTACCGGAGTTGTTTTTATCGCTCCGTGCCCGTGGGCGAAGTCGCCGGCCAACCGCTGGAATTCCGTGAGACGGGCAAGACCTTTGACCCCAAGGCGGTCTATGGCGACGCGCCAAACCCGACCAAGCTGTAATGGCCACTCCCGTGGAAACCCGCTCAGATTCCGGGACGGTCCTGCATTTGCATGACACGTTTTCGCGAAATCTGCTGCCCGTCACGCCGATGGATGGCCGAGAGCTTCGTTTCTATTGCTGCGGACCAACCGTGTATGGTCCTGCGCATATTGGAAATTTCCGCACCTTCGTGATGCAGGATGTTTTTCGCCGCACAGTGGAGGCCCTGGGCATTTCCACCCGTCACGTGCGAAACATCACCAATGTGGATGACAAGACGATCCGTCAGTCGATCTCCGAAGGTCAGAGCCTTGAGGAATTTTGCAATCAATGGACCGAAAAATTCCATCATGATTGTGCCGCGCTGAACGTGCTGCCGCCGCATGTAGAACCCGGAGCGGTCGGGCATATTCCTGAACAGATTGCCCTGATCGAACGGCTCATGCAGAAGGGTCATGCGTATCAGGGAGGCGATGGTTCGGTGTATTTCCGTATCGATTCATTTCCGGCATACGGGGCACTTTCCAGACTCCAAGAACGCAGCATCACCACAACATCGGCTCTGGCGGATGAGTATGAGCGGGATTCGGCCGCAGATTTTGCCCTGTGGAAGGCCTGGCGCAAGGAAGATGGCCCAAACTTCTGGCCGTCCCCATGGGGCGATGGTCGCCCGGGTTGGCACATCGAGTGCAGCGCGATGGCCATGAAACATCTTGGCGAAAGTTTTGATCTGCATGGTGGTGGGATTGACCTCGTATTTCCGCATCACGAAAATGAGATCGCCCAAAGCGAGGCAGCCACGGGTCAACGCTTTGCAAGGCACTGGTTCCATGTGGCCCACCTGCTCGTCGAGGGACAGAAGATGAGCAAATCGCTCGGAAACCTTTATACGCTGGAGGATGTGCTGGCCCGGGGCTACACAGCGGAAGATTTGCGATACGCACTGATTGCCGGACATTATCGTCAGCCTCTCAATTTCACATGGGATAATGTCTCTGCAGCCTCCAAGTCTCTTGCTCGTCTCCGGCGGTTCCGTGAAAAAATTGGAGCTCCAGGATCCCTGAACCACGATGTGTTTCTTCCGGTTATGGAAGCCCTTGCTGACGACCTGAATACCCCGGAGGCACTTGGCAGGCTTTTCAGCATCACCAAAGAAATTTCTGCGGCTATGGAAGCCGGTCAATTGGATGAGTCGGCCCGCGCGCAGGCCTCCGCCGGATTTGCCCGGGTGATGGCTGCTTTGGGATTTGAGTTGCAGGGGCCGATTGAGGATCCCGTTCCCGCCGAGATCCAGACTCTTGCCGAAAAACGCTGGCAGGCCAGGCTTGCGAAAGACTGGGCCGGCTCGGATCGCTTGCGCGAGGAATTGGCGGCTGCGGGTTGGGTCATGCGCGACGGACGCGACGGATACACACTCTCTCCGGCGGATAAACCATGAGCACGATCCCTGAGAAACAGCGCGAGTTTGTTGAGAACCTGGAACTGCTCCCCGACACCGAGGAGCGCTTCAAATATTTGTTGCAATTGGGACGTCGGTTTCCGGCTCTTCCCGACGACCTGCGGGATGAAAAAAATCTGTTACCGGGGTGCATGTCGCAGCTCTGGTTTTGTCCGGAAATGCGGGACGGAAAATGCTATTTGCATATGGATGCCGACGCGGCCATTGTCAAAGGCGTGGCCGCGATGTTGTGTTCCCTCTACAGCGGAGAAACGCCCGTAGATGTCATTTCCCACGAGCCCCACTTCCTCCAGGAATGCGGCCTCACGATGCACCTGTCTTCCCGCCGCCTCTCCGGTTTGGGTAATCTCCGTTCTGCAATCAAAGCATTCGCGGTCTCACAAATATCCTGACCTTTCCCCATGGTTCCTCAATTTCCAATGCCCTGTCTCTCGGTGGTGATGCCGGTCTACAACGAAGCAAAGACTGTTGCCGAAGTCATCCAAGTCGTTCTGGAACAACCGCTGGTGGCGGAACTAATTTGTGTGGATGATTGTTCATCCGATGGCACGCTGACCGTTCTAAAAGATCTCGCTGCCGGCGAACCACGCATGCGCGTGTTTGGTCATGATGTCAACATGGGCAAAGGCGCAGCCCTGCGCACCGGGATCAGCAAAGCCTCGGCACCACTTGTGATCATTCAGGATGCGGATTTGGAATATGATCCCCGGGAATATCCCAAAATCCTTGGTCCCATTTTGGAAGGCAGGGCGGATGTGGTTTTTGGTTCACGATTCCTCGGTTCAGAGGCCCACCGGGTCCTCTATTTCTGGCATTCCGTGGGAAATCGTTTTCTCACACTGCTCTCCAACATGTTCACCAACCTTA
>JBGSVX010000542.1:0-6076 GCA_041752795.1 Terrimicrobiaceae bacterium | reverse complement strand
CCTAAAAAGGAAAATAGAAAACTCCCATGTGAGCTGTAAGTGATGTAACAGCAGGGGGATGGAAAGCAAAAGCAGCGCTGAAATGACTCACCCGCTGAGTGAGAGGGGAAAAGGGCTGGGAGGGGGATCAAAATCGTGGCCAGTGGATACACCTGGAGGCCGATTTTATGCGGAATGGGACACGGATGTTCCAGTCACCCGGGAGGGTCAGTTGATATTTTTCTTTCAGTTCCTTGAGGCAGGAAAGCGATGGGCTGAGTTTCTGCGCGCCTGCCCGTTGAGTTACCGAGGCAATCGTGGCAGTGGAGCGGCCAAGGTGATGGGAACAGTTCTCCTGAGTGTATTGAGTGGGCACTGGCGATACGCGCATATCAACGGAGTTCGCGGTGACGCCATCAATCCGGGTTTGCTGGGAGTGGGAGGCACGGTGAGCGAGGATGCCGTGCGCATGGCAATGGGCAGGATCAACGAAAGTCAAGGACTGGAGTGGATTTCCGATCAGGTGGTCGATAGCATTGCGCCCGCCTTGGGATTGCCATGGGTTTTGGACATGGACGTGACGGTGAAGCCCCTTTATGGCCAGCAGCAAGGAGCCCAAGTGGGCTATAATCCACAAAAACCCGGTCGCCCCAGTCACGTTTATCACAGCTATTTTGTGGCCAACCTGCGCATCAGTTTGGGAGTGGAGGTGCGCGCTGGCAATGAGCATGCCGGAGGGCGGGGGATGCCGCATCTTTGGAAAACCTTGGCCAAGCTGCCGCGCTCGAGTTGGCCGACGTATGCGCGGGGGGATTGCGGCTATGGCAACGAGGCGGTGATGCTGGAATTTGAAGAACGTGGACTGCCGTATCTTTTCAAATTGCGTCACACCGCCAAGGTGAAAGCCTTGGTTCAAACCATGATGAGACAAGGGGCGCTCTGGCAGGACTGCGGGGATGGCTGGCAGGCTCTGGAAAGCTCACTCCAGCTCAAAGGCTGGAGCCGGGAGCGACGGGTCATTTTGGTGAGAGAAAATCCCGCCCATGCGCCCGTGGCTCTTGAGGGCAAAAAGCCACGCGGGAAAGACCGCCACGACAAACTTCCCAATGCGCAAGGAGCAGGATGGGATGCTCAGGTCACCCCTTGGAGTGGGAAGATCGCTGTTCTGGTGAGCTCACTGGATCCACTGGCCTTCCCGGCACAAGCCATGCCCAAGCAATACCGCGACCGGGCGGATGCAGAGAATGGCTTTGATGAACTCAAGAACCAATGGGGTTGGGGTGGCTTTACTTCCAGTAAGTTGGCACCCAGTCGACTGATGGCCAATTTGGTGGCGCTGTTCTACAACTGGTGGAGCCTCTACATTCGGTTCTACGACGAGGAACATCACCGCGAGGCCATTCGCAGCCGCCCGATGCTCATGCATGGGGTGGGTCGTCAGGTCCAGAGCGGTGGCCGACGCACGGTCAAAGTGAGTGTCCTGCACGAAAAAGAGGACGCCATCTCACAAGCTGTCACTCTCATTAGCAATGAGTTGCAACACATCATCGCCATCACGGAGCGATGGAACAACTCTCAATGCTGGACGCTCATCTTGACGCGTCTCTTTCGACGTTGGCTGGGTGGAAAATGGCTTCAGGGCCTTCCTCCAGAGGCCGCGCGAATCCTCAGTGGCTGATTGGCTCCCAGATATCCCAACAAATCTTATCGCTCACGCTGCGGACATCTTCAGCGGCATAACGCCTCGCCCATTTTCCTTTTTAGGTTAATTATTTGATCAAGACAATTTTTCAGAATGGCTCTGACAACCGACCGAAGGGAGACAGGCTTGCCGCAGGCAAGAGCGCAGCGTCCAACCAGAGCCCTCCACTGGAGTGTTGCGCTCGTCGCGACTGCTTCCCCGAATCATATCACCTCTTCGAGTGTTTTGGATCAATTGGCAAGATGCCAATGCCACGCTCGAAACAGCCGATGGGGTCAGAGTAGTCCGAGCATCCGATCATTTTTTCTCAACGCTTTCATTCCTGCATTCAGGAATATCTGAATCCCTGCCCTTTTCTGAATTTCTACGAATAGCATCAATCGCTTCATGATGAAATGCTCGGACTGACTCCTTTTGGCGCTAGCTTAAGGATAGTTTGGGATGTTGCCCATTCAGGGCAGATGCTCTTTCACACAGGACCCAGGGCGGCGCTAGCGCTTGCCCTGGGCTATAGGATCAAGCCCCCTTTGGGGCTTAAGTTCGTGCCATTCCAGACTGACTCCTTTTGACATATTCATTTCTCCTTGGCCGTCCACTTCCAGACGTCCTTTTCAATTTCGATTTCAATTAGTTCGCCTTTGAAGGCCCGGTTGCGCCAGAGGGCAGCCTGTTCTTTTTGGATTTCCGGGAGTGAGACCTTGCGGGTTTCGGCAAGGTCCTTCATTTGAGCAAGTCGGTCGTCATTTTCGGCCTCCACTGTTTTGCGGACATATTCCCGGTATTCGCCTTCGGAGGGGGATTGAATGCTCACATAGCCTTCGCGATTTTCGCCGATGAGCCCGTTGTTTTTGAAGGTTTGAATGTCGGCCATGCGATTCCGTCGGCGTGCGGCCGGGTCTTCGGCTGAGGGCACTGGTTTTGGCGGAGTCTGACCGGTTGAAGCCTTGGAGTTCGAGTATTGGTAAACATCCAGGCGCATGTTGATGTCCACTTTGATTGGTTCCGAGGTGCCAAGGTTCACCGTGGGAGCCTTGCAACCACAAAGGGAGAGAGTGCAGAAAATGAGGAGTGCCCGGGTGTTCATCGTGATTTTTGTTTTTTCCAAAGTCCGTCCTGGGAACCGTCGGCATGCAGGACAATTTCGAGGTTGCGCGAACCGGATGGTCCCTGCAATCCCAGATCAAGCACCCCCTGCGCATCAACGAACCAGAACTTGCCCTTGCAGGTTTCGTAATCGAAATCCCGGAGTGTCTCCAAGGCAATTCGCGTGGAGTCTTTTTTGAGCCCGGGCCAGTTGCCGGGAATCCGGCCAAGCAAATCGTCAAGTTTTCCAATTTTGAGACGGCCGCCCTTCGTGGTTTGGAACTCTCCTTTCATGCGCTGAATCACCGCCCGCTGCGCATCGACCTGAACTTGATAATCGAGCGGCCCGGTCATTTGAAAATTTTGGGGTGAGATCACATTGGTCAGTTTTTTGAGGTCGATGCCCTCGCCTGCAATCCAGCCGATCCATGGCGAATCCGAATTGAAGAAAAAGCTGAAACCGCCTGCACTGTAGCCTTTGTAGGTGGTTCCTCCAAACGAGCCATTGATACCGCCGCGGTCGAAGGTCACGGAAACCCAGGAATCCGAAGCGCGATATTGGCGCCAGCGGATATCATCCAAATAAATCGTGCCAACAAGATTGTTTTCATTTTTTTCCGGCGGGTAAGCGAGACGCAATTCGCCTTCCCGGCTCGTGAATTCGAGTTGGTAGTTTTCGAAGGTGTAGGCTTGGGAGGGAATTTCCATGACCGCTTGAGCCCGCAGGGAGGCAAGATTTTCGAGGGACACATCCTCGGCGCTTGTTCGAAACGTGAGTGGCAGTCCGTAGTTGGTGCGTCCGCCACTTCCAAGAATCAGACGTCCATCCACCAAAACAAACCGCTTCACGATCCACCCGGGAGTGGGCTCTGCGATTGGATCGGAAGAGCTTTCAGAACCGGCCGGAGGCCGTGCAAAGCGGGCCTGGGCATCGTCCATGTACCAAAACAAATCCGGACTCACATAGATCGATGGGGAAGAAACTGTCACCGCGTGAATTTCATGACGGAGGAGGCCGGCCAGTGTGAATTCGAAGATCAGGCTGCGAACCGAAAGCACTTTGGCGAGGGGATCCAAAGGTGAGAGGATTTCCAAGTCTGCAATTTCCAATTGTTGAATTTCCTCTCCGAGCGCGGAGGCGGCTTTACCCAGCGGGACATTCGAAAGGGTCGTGTTCAAATCAAAATTCACATCCGGTGCAATCTCCCGCTTGTCCTCCAACCGGATGCCGATCCGGCTGATTTTTAATTGATCCAGAACCCACTGACCCGCGCCCGATGAGGCCGGAGTGGGATTGCCTTGGAAAAGCGCGAGCAATCGTTCTCCAAGGAACACCGAACCGCCTTTGAGGTCCACCGAGCGGATTCGTCCGGCTTTGAGTTTTTGAATATTGAATCCAACTTCCGCGAGATCGACGACCACGACAGGTGTGTCATCGCCGGGTGAAGCCTGGATATCCCATAAGGTGAGGGTCTGATCCGGGGAATCTCCGTGCAGGGGTCGAACGATATCAAATGCAAATTTGGCCTGGACGTGCAGATTTCCTGACCCGAGGCCGGCCATTTCGAACTCTCCGTATTTGCATTCGATGTGACCGATCCTCCAGCCACCGGCCAAGTTGCCCCCTGAAGGTTTGCTGGGACCAGTCGGGCCAAACATGCCAAGCAATCGCGGAGAAATCACGAAGGAAGGTTCCACGAGAGTCACCGTGCTGACCTCTCGACTGATCAATTTTTGGATTTCAAAATTTACCTCTCCTCCCCGCAAACTCAGAAGTCGCTCACCCGTGTCCTTGGCGGTCAAAACAAGATCCTTCACCGAAAGTCGTCCGGGGAGTTCAATGGTCGCATCCCCAAGGGTGGCTTTGACGCCAGGCAAGGCGTGTTCGATGGCCCATTTGGCAAGCAAAGGGAGCCGTTGCCAGGCGTAGAACAATCCGCCGCCAGCCAACAAAGACGGGATTAAGAGGGCCAACGCCGCAATTTTGGCAAGCCGCCAGAGCCGCCGCTTTTTCTTGGGTTTCGGGACTTCAGGGGATGAGGACATCGGCAAGAGTGGATACCACAAACAACAACCCGACGGCCGCATTGGCTTGGAAAAATGCGGTGTTCAGCGCGCGGGTATCTGCTTTTCCGGCCAGCCGGTGTTCCCACACAAGCAGCAGTGTGATACCTCCCAGAGCCCAAAAATATATACTTCCAAGCTGAGCCGTGACTCCAAAGCCGAATAAACCCGCGAGCGCCGCCAGATGCAAAACAACCGCTGCGGTGCGGGCACCCGGGATTCCAATCGCGACGACCATGGAATGCAGTCCCTCCCGCCGGTCCACTTCATAATCCTGCATGGCATAAACCATATCAAACCCAGACACCCAACACAAAACTGCTGCGGCCAGAACCAGCGGCGGCAAAGCAAAGGAACCTGTCACTGCCAGCCACCCACCCACCGGTGCCACGGCAAGAGCCAGCCCCAAAAAGAATTGGGCAAAATGCGTGAACCGTTTGGTGAAGGAATAGAAAAAGACAATGATTAGTGCCACCGGGGCAAGAATCATGCACAGCAGATTAAGGAAACCACAGGTCACTGCGAACAAACCGGCGCTCACCACACACGCAAAGATGGCGAACCGCTTGGAAACAAGCTGATGTCGCCCCTCAGTTCGCGGATTTCTTTTGTCAATTTCCCAATCCACAATGCGGTTGAAACTCATCGCGGAGGTCCTTGCAAAAACCATGGCGAGAACGGCCAGCCCAAGAACCTGCAGGGAGGGAATTCCCCGTGCGGCGACAAACATGGAGCCAAGCGCAAAGGGCAGCGCAAAAACCGTGTGGGAAAATCTGATGAATGTCAGGAAGTCCGATCCCTGACGGACAGTGGCCTTGATTCCAGACACGAGGCGTTTTGGTTGACCGATCAGGGCTTTTTGCGTGCGGCGTCCTCAAACAATTCCACCAACCCGTCATCCACCCTCAGGTCCACGAGCTTCCATGAGCCAGAACCCTTGTAAAAATAGAATCTCCAGCGCAGCGGCAGATCCGAATTCAAAGACAGGCAGGTTCTGCGCAGAAGGTTTTTGCCGACCGCCAACTCCTCAACAATTTCGTATCCCCGGATCGGACCATAATTTTCGATGGCTTCTTTGGTCCGCGCTTTCAAAGCGACAATATCCTCGGCGCGCTCGGAAATGATCGTGTCTTTCACCAACGCGTCATGGGCATTGTCCACCTTGTCTGCCTGCAATGCCAAGAAAAACAGATCAATCACCTGACCGGCATCCAACCCTTTGGATTCGGTCTTCGTCGCGGACGTGGG
>JBGSVX010000541.1:0-7983 GCA_041752795.1 Terrimicrobiaceae bacterium | reverse complement strand
GGGGTCCGCTGACGGGAGGCTCTGGGCAATCCCCGGTCCTGACAGGCAGAACCGCCGGATCCACTGGGAATTCCCGAGTAGCATTTTTCCTTGCCGGGCAGATTCTCAGGCAGATTTTCCCCGGTCATGGAGGTGCTCTGCCGCTTCCCGCAGGGCATCACAAAGCCTGCTCAGCGCGAGTGGCTTCGTGAGGTAATCGTCCATTCCTGCGTCGAAACAGCTTTGACGTTCCTCGGGGAGGACATCCGCGGTAAAGGCTACAATGCGCGTGCGGTGATCGGAGGCCTTTTCCCGTTCGTGTTGCCTGAGAGCGGTCGTGGCCTCAATGCCATCCATCCGGGGCATGTGGAGATCCATCAAAATCAGGTCATATGGCTTTGAGCAGGCTGCCTCCACCGCCAGTCGCCCATCCTGCACAATCGTCGGCGCATACCCCAATTTTTCCAACATCAACCGGGTCAGTCGGGCATTCACCTTGTCGTCCTCTGCCACGAGGATATTTAAGGGATACTTCACGCCAAAAGAAACATCCGGGCGGGCCTGAGGAGCAATTTTGACTTTTTCTGTTTGGGCTCTCTGACCAAAGGGGAGATCAAAATGGAAATCTGATCCCTCGCCTGGTTGGCTGCTGACGTGGAGTGTTCCGCCGAGGAGGTTGACGAGAAGGTTTGAGATGGCGAGACCGAGTCCCGTTCCTCCGTGGGATCGGGAGATCGTTGCATCTGCCTGGGTGAAGGGTTCAAAGATGCTTTGCAATTTGTCTGCCGAAATTCCAATGCCTGTGTCCACGATCCGGAATCGGATGCGCGCGACAGGTCCGTGTTCTGGTGCAACCTCCACTTGAACCGAGACCGATCCTTTGTGTGTGAATTTGACGGCGTTTCCAACGAGGTTGAGGAGGATTTGGTTGAGGCGCCCGGGGTCCCCAACGAGAAGATTGGGAACATCGGGAGCGCAAACGGCTTTCAGTAAAATTCCCTTTTTTGAAGCCATGTTGTCCAGCATCGACACAACATTCTCTATGACCTCCCGTGGGGCGAAGGTCGTTTTTTCCAATTGGAGCCGACCGGACTCAATCCGGCTGTAATCCAGAATGTCATTGATTATCCGAAGCAGCGATTCACCGCTTTCTTTGATTGTCTGAACATGTTCCTTCTCGTTGGGCGGGAGTTTTTCCGAAAGAAGCATTTCCGCAAAGCCGATGATGCTGTTCATCGGGGTGCGGATTTCATGACTCATCACGGCAAGGAAATTGCGTTTTGCAAACTCGGCGGCCCTTGAGGCCCGTGTGAGTTCCTGCTCATGTTCGAGCGCCTCCTCCAGCTTTTGCTCCATGAGTTTTCTGGATGTGATATCCACAAGCACACCACTCATCCGGCTTGGTTTTCCGGCAGAGTCCACCTCCGTGATCCGGGCTCTCTCCAGCACCCATCGGTAGGTGCCATCTTTGGACCGCATGCGGTATTCTGCTTCAAAGAGATCCGCCTCACCATCAAAATACCTGGCCTGGGCTTTTTCGATTCCTGGCTGATCCTCCTCAGGAATCAGGCTGTCCCAAAATTCCAATGTGGGGACAACCTCCTCCGGGCGGTAGCCGAGGACCTCGGCCCAGTTTTTGTCGAAGGCAATCTCGTTCGTGGCAATTTTCCAATCGGCCAGGCTCATCCCGGCTCCCCAGAATGCTGTGGACAGGCGCTCGCGGCTCTCTGCAAGTGCCATGGACGCTTTGCGGGTTTCGGTGATGTCTTGGAAGGTTCCCACAATGCGTTTGAGGGTTCCTGTTTCAGGGTTGAATTCGGGCTCCCCGATGGCTCTCACCCACATAATCCGTCCTTCCGAGTTCCTGAACTCAGTCTCCAAATCGAATGGCTGGCGCTCCTTTTCGCAGGCTTCGACAGCATGGGAGATTCGCTCGCGCGAGCCCGGAGGATAGAAGGCAATCGCCTTGGCCAAGGTGGGTTGAAAGTCATCAGGCACGCCATGAATGCGCCGGATTTCTGCACTCCAGGTCAGTTCTTTCTCCGGGTATTGAATGGACCATGCTCCGACCTTGCTCATTTTTGCTGCAAGTCGAAGGGAACTTTCGCTGGCTCGCAATGCCTCCTCATCCTTTTTTCTTTGAGTAAGGTCTGCGCAGGAAATGACAGCGCCATCGCCGAGTTTGTCGGCACGAACGGAGTAGTATTTTGTGACACCGCCATGGTGAAGTTCGTATTCTCTGGTGGCCGGCAGACCCCGGGTGATCATATCCTTGAGCCATGGCCCCAAGGCGTCGATGAGGGCAGTTTTATCAGTTTTGAGAAAAGGTTCTGCGGCGGGATTCGAACGAAGAACTTCAAAGCCACGAATTTCATTTCCCTCACCCCGTACCGTTTTGACTGCAAGCACCCCGTGCATGGAAGATTCGAAGACCCGGTCCAGTTGATTGCGAACCTCGGAGAGATGAAGGAATGAAAGGGTTGCGACAAAGGCCGCCGGTGCCAGCATAAGTATCGCCACCGCACTCACCAGCCAGACACCACTTTGTTTGCTCCGAATTTCTGAAGAGATGGCGGCAACCGGAACCATAGTGACAATTTTCCACTCCATTGCCCCGGGATTCGCCACCTGAAGCCTTGGGGCATATTCCCCCAGCGCGTCCCCAGGTGCTGTCACATCCCTCACACAGAAGACATCTCCAAAATCCAGAAACCACCTGCCCAGTTGCGCGTCCACAGTGTTTTCAAAAACCTTGATGGGAAGGCGGATTTTTTGAAGGGTTTGAATCCGCCAGTCTCCAGAAGTGAAGGTCAGAGCCATGTCCTGCGGACGGCTCACAAAGGCTTTGAAGTCTCCACTGGAACCAGCCATATCCATCTCCCGCAATATCGATCGCAGTTCACAGGAAATCACAAGGATCCCCGCATGGGTGCCATCCGGATGGAGGATTCGTGAACCAAGATACATGAGCTTGGTTCGGGACTCCTTTTCTCCAACCTCACCAAGGAAAAGCAAAACGCCCGTGGATTCCAAATTATGAATTTTTTCGAGATCGGCTTTTTCAATCAAAGGACTGGTGTCTCCCTCCTGGCTCCCGGACCTTCCAAAGGTCATCACGACCTGATTATTGGAATCAAACACCAACGCATCATAAACATGGGATTTTTCCCGTGTGAGTGTTTCCGCAACTTTTTGGAGAGTGGGGAGGGATGTGATATCCGGTGGTGGACTTTGTGCCAGCTCCTTTTCTGCCACGGTTTTCAAGAACGCGAGGTCATTGATCCGGTTGGAGATCCTGCGCTCAATCATGAGGGAGTCCCGTTCCAGGGATTCCACCCTGGAGTCGGCAGTGCTGGCGATCACGTCCCGCCGCATGATGGCCTCCGCAACCAAGGCGGCGATGACAATGATTGCTGCGGTTCCAAGTGCAACCACGAGCGCGAGCAGGCGTCTTCGAAGTCGGGTAGCTACAACCATTTCCGTCACATTACCGCAGTGCGCGATAAGGTTCACGCGAAAAATGGGTGATAACCGGAGTCGTTTATTGCTGGAACATCCTGACACTTCCGTCAGCGTACAGACGATTCTGACGTCCAAAATGGACTGGATCGGTATCAATCACCAACCGGAATCGTCTCAGGCTGGAGATATTGAATGCACCGCGGCGGGTGTAAATGGTGGGGGAGACTTTTTCTTCTCCATCGAGCATGGGGCGCCATTCGTAGCTGGTCCCCTCGGAGGTAAATCGGTTGTTCATGGCCGCATCTGCCTGGCATTTGAGCGCATTTCCTGTGATCCCGTATGGCTCAAATGCTTGGGCCATGGTTACAGCCTCCACTCCCTCCGGCAAATCGGTTTCCTCCGTATAAAGCGGACGGGCGGGGTTGTTGATAAACGGGAATTTTCCATCATTTTCCGCGACATAGAGGCCAGTGGCAACGCCGAGATTACGAAGGTTTCCCATGCAGGCCGAACTTCTTGCTCGGTCAATCATACGACTGTATTCCGGCATGGCGATCACGCCAAGGATGGCAATGATTGCAATCACAACGAGCAGTTCAATGAGAGTAAAACCCGCTGGGCACCTTGAGCAGTGAAGACGTCTCATCTGCCAGCACTTTGAGCTGCCTGCTTGCGCTCGAGGTATCTTTCGTAGCGGGCGGCGCGTTGGTCGGCGGACATTTTTTCATCACGTGAGGCCATCCGGTTCTCCATGCGTTCCTGAATCTCCGGGCGGCTCATGAGTTCCTCCATTTTTGCGCGACGTTGATCTTCGGGCAAAGCCCGGATTTCCTGCCACGTATTGCGCATGGATTCCATTTCCTTGCGGGCATCTGCCTGCTCCTCTTTGGGAAGCATCGCGATTCTTGCTTCCATGCGTTCGGCCACCCATGCGGGATTCGTCTCCGTGCGCCTTCCTCCACCGCCGCGCTCTCCTCCGGCCCACTCGCCTGGAGGGCCACCTGGCCCTCCAGGACTCCTCACCCGAAGAAAAACAACCTCCAAAGATTTGCCCTTGGCATTTGATGCAATGGCCTTTGCTGCTTTGGAAGCAGAGCCGGATTTTGGAAGTCCGCTGACCACCGGATTCCAATCGGCGGGAACGGCAAATGAGATTCCGGTTTTTTGAGCAGCCTGTTCCAGCAAGGCATGCAGAGATCGGTCCTGACCTGCCTCTGGTTTGAAGGAAATTTTCCGGTAGTCCGGGATGGAATCAGCTGGCCCACCGAAATCACCCCCAAATCCTGAAGAAAAAACTTTCCACCCCTCGGGGCGTCTCTCATTGGCAAGGAGGTTGATGCCGGCAATTGCCTCCGGGGTCTGGCGCGCAATCATGTAAGTGAGCCGCATTTCCCCATCAATTCGCACAGCCAGTGTGTCAAGAGCCTCAAACAACGGGGCGTTTTTGAGTTGAAGGGTCACCTTGGTGTCAGGCGGGGCATTGGTGGCGATTTTTATGCGGCCCTGACGCTCCACGGAGGCAATCACTTTGGAAAGTGGAGCATCCACAAAATTGACGGTGATGAGTCCCCAGCCGGCAACCCATCGCCAAACGAGAACGACACAAAGGATTGCGAGTACACCGAGGAGGGCCTGCAGATTGCGGTTGAGAGCCATTGGCATATCAAACACCACTTTTGCTCAAAAGTTGCGAAATTAGATTCGGATCAGGACGCGTCGGGGAGAATCACTTTCGTGAGCCGTTGAATCCCGTCCCTCGCAAATTCGCTGGGCGGATATTCTTTCTGTGCCTTGAGATACCAAGCGAGACTTGAGCCCGCCTGATTTTTTGATTCCAAACTTTGGGCCTCCCGGAGTGCTCGCACAAAATCCGCAGACTTGGTTGTGAGGTCGGAGCGAAGTTGATTCAGTTTGTTGTCATCGGGATTTTCTTTGAAAGCACGTTCCGCACTCTCCCATGCTCCGGCATAATCCCCACGTTTTTCAATTTCTTGAGACCGGATGATGGCGGCCTCGACGGAGGCCATGCGATCAAGGACCTCCCGGAGTTGTTCCTGCTTTTCCGGATGCATGGCGGTGGCCGCAATAAAGCGCATGCGGTCATCAAAAATCTGACGATAATTTTTTTGGCCGAGCAGTTGGTCAAAGTCAATGAGAGCGCGGCCCTGCACATCGGCTTGGGAAAAGATCTGACTGCTCACTGTGGCGAGCGCGGGGTTTCTTGGCCAGATTTCGGTTGCGGACCGCAGCTCGGTTTCCAGGGTTTCCCGGTCCCCGCTCACTGCGGCATTTCTGGCCTTGGCAATGTGCATGGCTGAGACCGTCTTGGCTGTTTCAATGGCTGCCATCGGTTTGGAACTGTCAAAGTCCTTCGCCGACTCGGCCAGTTCCTTCACGATGGTTTCTGCAAGCGCGTAGTCTTTGACTTCGATGGCGCTGATTAATTTGTTGGTGCTTTGGGCAAAGGCGAGGGCTTCGCGTTTGTCGTCGCGGCTGAGGGTTCGGACCGAGGGGAGGTATTCTCCGATGAGGAACGTTTCAGCAAGTCGTTTGGTGGCACTTTCGAGTTCCTTTTTTTCCAGAAGGTATTTGAACGCGGAGACCCCTTCCTTCACATCCCGCATGATTTCATTGGCCATGGAGTCAATGGTCCCGAGGGTCGGAGGCAGGCCGGTGGTTTTGGAAAACAAATTTCTGGCATCGTCTCCGACCCGGAGCTGGCTGTCTCCGTCAGCAAAAATGCTTCGATAAAACCGTGTTCCGATGACGGCGTGCTGGAACCGCCTCTGAAGAAAAAGCTGAACAAGCAGTGCTTGAAATTCGATTTTGACCTGAAGCTCCGCGACCTCGCTCTTTAGTTGATTGGCTTTGAGCAGGCCATTGATTTCGGCCAAGCGGGTGAGAATAGGTTGCATCTCCATGTCGCGTCGCAGCTGGGCCTGCTTTTGGGCCTCGGCGTTGGCTGCATCATTGCTGCCGCCGGATCGTCCGGGTTCCAAGGGGCTGCTCTGAGCGGTCATTTTGGCATTCCACTCGAGCCGTTTTCTCTCGTCCTCAAGGGATTTATTTGCGGAGGCGAGTCGGTCCTTGTTTCGGCGGGCCAGCCATGAGGAATAAACTTGATTGGCAATTGCATCACACAGGTTGGCGTCCACTTCGTATTCCGAAGCCTTGGGCAACAACTGGAAGGCCTCGTCTGTCGATGCGGGAGTCACCCGGTTTGGAGCCATCTTGTCCATGATGGCCAAAATGATTTTTTGATATTCCAGATCGGAGCCGGCGGCAGACTCCGGGGCACTCAAATATTTTTCGAAACGCGCCTCGAACATTCGATTGTTGTTGATATTCCAGTTTCGACCATCCCACGTGACGATTTCACTGCCGGGATCGAGAACAGGAACATCCTTGCCCAAGAAAGAAGACTGGGAACCTCCGCCTGCTGGCTGGGAGGAATTTTGAGCTGGGGCCGCAGCCGGCTGGGATTGCGCAGGTGCCGGTTCGATGGACCCCGGAGCCTGGGCCAATACAAATGAAACCGGACAGATCAGAATGCTCAGCAGTAACCTTTTCATGACTTGGTGAGATTTTTAGTTTTCAAAATACCATTCTCATCGATCTCCAGCAGAAAAATAAATTTCTGACCCTTCTGGATGTTGAGTTGGTTGAACTCGTTGGTGACCAGCACGGGAAGGATGTCTTTTCCTTCACTCACCCCAACGGCAATAAGGCGCCCCGAGGCCGGTGACCATGCGAGCGAGTTCACGACCTCTCCCTCCACGCGATAAACATTGCCGCGCAGGCTGTTTGCATTGTCGAGATAGGAGGAAACCTCCAGGGCCGGCACTGTGCGATAGGGGTTCGAATCCCGTGGAAAAATAAAAATTGCACCCAAAAATGCAGCCACAATGAGAATAACCGCGAAAATGAGCCAAATTTGTGCTCCGGATTTGCTTGAACGCCTTGCCATTTGCATTCCTTAACTCCTTCCAAGCCATTGAGCAAGGCCCGTGCATTTGGTTTTTTTCAGTAAATTGATCCGAACGTGTGGTTTGCAATCTTCTTCGACCCCGGTTTACAACAGTCGCGCGATGACTAGTGATGACAAAATTTTTGTGGCCGGGCACCGGGGCATGGTCGGAAGTGCGATTTGCCGCAGGCTGGCTTCAGGCAGCTTCAATCGGGTAATTGTCAGAACGCGCACCGAGTTGGATCTCATGGATCGGGACGCCGTGCGGACATTTTTTGAAGAAGAAAAGCCGAACATTGTCGTGGATGCCGCCGCGAGGGTGGGGGGCATCGTCGCAAACAATTCCTACCCTGTGGAATTTTTGATTCAAAATCTCACGATCCAGAACAACCTCATCGAATCTTCAGCGGATTTTGGAGTTCAGAAGCTGCTTTTCCTTGGCAGTTCCTGCATTTATCCCAAGTTGGCACCGCAGCCGATCCGGGAAGAGTCCCTGCTGACCGGCCCTCTCGAACCCACCAATGAGGCGTATGCCCTCGCAAAAATCGCAGGCATCCGGCTCTGTCAATCCTACG
>JBGSVX010000540.1:0-2026 GCA_041752795.1 Terrimicrobiaceae bacterium | reverse complement strand
GAATCAATTCGGAAAGACGGGCTTTTGCTTCATGAATCTGACATGTGGACATGGTCATAAATATGACACATTTGAACTATTTTGAAAGATCATTTTAGAATTGAAAGACTTCCGGCTCTGGGAGATAGTTCGCGGCACTTTGGAACTGACAGAAAAACTCCTCGTGGACATTGGCGGATGGCCTGCTTTTGGGCGGGCGAAAGGGTTGCATGCCGCGGGGTTGGTCAGTGAGGCGACCTTTGATGGAACGGTCCTCAGGGGGCGGATACGTCAGGGCGAAAAATTCTTTTTCAGCGGCCTGCGGGTTTTGTCAGTGAAGGACATCGAAAATTTGTGTTCGTGTCGTGAGTCGCAAGCACGCGGCATGATTTGCGATCATGCTCTGGCGGTGGGCTTGGCAATTCTGCGTCCTCAGGCCGTGGTCAAGGCAGCTGCCGCCCCCGTTTCCGCTCCTCAAAAGGCTCCGACGATTCACACGGACCTCCAGCCGGACGTTCAAATAAAAATTGAGGGCTCGTTGCGTCATTTGGAGGCCGACATTAAATTCCACTATCCCGAAAGTGGAGTCAGCAACCCGGCCTTTGAGGCGGAAGTTTTTCGTGAGGTTTTGCAGTCGGGATTTGAGGAATTTCATGGCAAGGCGGCGCTGAAAGGAGAAGACGCGATCTTGGGATTTTTGGCGGGGCGGATGGAATCATGGAAAGCCAAATGGTCTGTGGAGACCGGGGAGCGGTTTGATCATGTGACAAAAGACCTGGTGTCCTTTGAGCCCCGTTTTGCGATTCGCGAACGCGGGGATGGTTGGCTGGATTTCCATGTGCATTTTACGGCGGGAAAGGACGCTGTGTTTTCTGCTGCGGACATGCAGCGTCTGTTGCAATCGGGAAAGCCGCACATCCGTTTAAAAGATGGGCGGGTGGCCATTGCCAATGCGGGGTTGGCATCCGATTTGGAGGAGGTTCTCCGCGACTGCAACCCAAGGCAGGAACGCGGGGCGTATCAGATTCCGACGTCACAACGAGCCTATATTGAGAGCAGCCTCGAAGCATGGGGGCATGCGCTTTCCGCATCCACATCGGCAGTTTCGGCGACTGACCTCGGCTCGCTCAAAACCCGTCTGCGGGACTATCAAACAGAAGGCGCGCTCTGGTTGCTTGCTCTCGCCAAACGGGGATTGGGCGGAATTCTTGCTGATGAAATGGGGCTGGGAAAAACCGTGCAGGCCCTCGCATTATTGGAAACTTTGCCGGGGCCATCCTTGGTCGTTTGTCCTTCGTCCCTGGTCTGGAACTGGAAACGGGAAACCGAGCGCTTCCTGCCGGATTTCCCTGTGCTAACCCTTGATGGTCCCGACCGCTTTCCCAGGTTTTCTCAGATCCCCACCTGCCGATTGGCGATCACAAGTTACGCCACGCTGAGAAATGATATTTCCCGCTACGCAGGATTGGAATTTTCCACGGTGATCCTTGATGAGGCCCAACACATCAAAAACCCGGAAAGCCGGAATGCGAAGTCAGCTGTCGCGTTGCGCTCAAAAAGCCGGTTCATTCTGACAGGCACCCCGGTCGAAAATTCCCTGCGCGATTTGTGGTCACTGTTTGAGTTTGCCATTCCCGGATATCTGGGAACCCAGAAAGATTTTCGTGATCGTTACGAAGTCCCCCTTCAAGATGGTTTGAAAGGCTCCACATGGAACCGGCTCTCCCGCCGGATTGGACCGCACATTCTGCGCCGCAAAAAGTCGGAGATCCTCCACGAATTGCCGGAGAAAATTGAACAGGTCCTCGAAGTGGAACTCAATGAGGAGCAAAAGGCGGCCTACACGCAGCTTCAAATTGCAGCCCGCGAAAAAATTGATGCGATGAGGGAATCGGGTTCAGGTGGAGCGGCCCGCATGCAGGCGCTCACGGCGCTGCTTCGATTGCGTCAGGCCTGCTGTGACCTTGCGCTGCTCGGCCACAAAAATGCCGCCCCCCTCATCAAAACGCCTCGCCCTCATCGAACTCCTCGAAGAAGCCATCGACGG
>JBGSVX010000539.1:0-3881 GCA_041752795.1 Terrimicrobiaceae bacterium | reverse complement strand
TGATCCTCTGAGTTTGGGAATGCGTGGAAAGCCGGCAGACCAATGGTTCGTCTATGGCACGTTTTACACCGTGGCCGTGTTGGTCATGGGCACCAAGGCCATCGTGAAATACCGTCACAGCAAATACCAAATTGTCCGAACCCTCTCGATCATGACCGCACAGCTCGGGTTCGCGTATTTGCTGCCCGCACTGTTTGTGAAGCTAAATCAGCCGGAAGTTTACCTCAGCTACCTGTGGCCTCTGGCTTATGACAAACTCTTTCCCGGAACCGTCGATCAATTCCTTCAAGCCGGAAACATCGGCTATTTCATTGTCGGGTGGTTTGTTGTCGGCACGCTCATTGCGACCCCGGTCCTCACCTATTTTTTTGGCAAGCGTTGGTATTGTTCCTGGATCTGTGGCTGCGGTGGGCTTGCAAACACCGCCGGTGATCCCTTTCGTCAGAACTCCGATAAATCCCTCAAATCGTGGAAAATCGAACGATGGATGATTCATGGTGTGCTTGTCTGGATTGTTTTGCTCACCGGCCTGCTTTGGTTTGAATCCTCCATGCCGGATGTCTTGAAAGGCCCGCTCTACATGTTGCGTCAGTGGTATGGTTTCATCATTGGTGCTGCCTTTGCCGGCGTGGTGGGCGTCGGATTTTATCCGCTGATGGGCACGCGGGTTTGGTGCCGGTTCGGGTGTCCGATGGCCGCGATTCTTGGCCTGCTCCAGCGGTTTAATTCCCGTTTCCGAATCACGACCAACGGAGCCCAATGCATTTCCTGCGGCAACTGCTCGAAATACTGTGAGATGGGAATTGATGTGCGGGCCTATGCGCAGCGCGGCCAAAACATTATCCGGGCCTCCTGTGTGGGCTGTGGGATGTGCGCCGCCGTGTGCCCGCGTGGAGTTCTTTCGCTGGAAAATGGACCCAAGGAGGATCGTTACAATCTGGAGTCCGGGCTTTCTCTGCTTGGCGAAAACAAGTCGCGCTGATTTTTTTCGGACATTTCGATTTCAGAAAAAAATCTGTCAGCAATGAAAATGCTGACAAGTTTCCATTTGTCCCTGTAAAAAGGCAGGCATGGAACCACCGTTGCCCTTGATTCAGGCTGGAAGCTTGGAACTCACGCCCGGCGGCATCGTGGTGTGCTCTGATCGGGAGAGCCGGAATTGGGATGCGTTTGTGGAGTCGGAATCGGCGGGTTTGATTCGTCTCGGCGGACAATCGGCTCAACCCGGAGCGGATGCGACCATTCTGTTTTGGAAGTCCTTTGCAGACTGTTTCCTTCGCAAGCTGTGTCAGATTCCTGAATCTGCGGACATGTCCGGCGAGTTCTCCGCGCCGGATCCATCGACTCTGGCTGAATGGGTTCTGAATGCTCCGCCCATGCGGGGAGCGGAATATCTTTCCCCGGATGTCCTTCTCGTGATCTGGCAGCGCCTTTTGGATTGGGGTAGTCTGCGCATTGCGGAAGAGGCCGGGCTCTCCGGGTTTTTGCAGCGTCATGCCCCCGCATGGTCGCGTGTTGGCAGGGTAACCCTTCACCTCGCGGAAAACAAAAAAGACCCGGACTGTCCGTTCGCGTTTCTGGCGTCCTATGCCTCGGATATTTCGCAGGCCGGACGCCTCTCGCAGATGCCTCTGGGCAAGGCGATGACCGAATACAGCGGGGCAAAAAACAAGCAGGCTCTCCTGAAACTTCTCACTCCCCTGCATGCGGCCGCCAAAGCCTGCCCGCTCATTGCCTCACTGGTGGAGTCCGGCGATATTTTTCATCCTCTGGTTTGGACCCCGCAGGAAGCTTACGAGTTTTTGCGTCATATCCCCGCCTACGAAGAAGCCGGCTTGTTGGTTCGCCTCCCCAATTGGTGGCAGAAACGTGGTGTTCGTCCGAAGGTGGCTGCTGTCATTGGCGAAAAGCGGGGAACGTCCCTCGGCTTGGAGGCCCTCTTCGATTTTCAACTCAAGGTGGTCATAGAAAATGAATCTCTGACCCCAGAAGAAATCAAGGAACTGCTGGCCGGAGATGACGGCCTGGTTTTGTTTCGGGGTCAATGGATTGAAGTGGACCGCGAGAAACTCCAGCAGGCCATTGACCACTGGGAGCGGATCAGCGAGCAGGGCGGGCTTTCGTTTATTGAAGGCATGCGCCTGCTTGCGGGCGCTCCCGCGGACCTCAAAAATGTGGAGGAACTTGATGAACACCGGGAGTGGGCATTTGCAAGTGCCGGTGAGCAATTGGAGGCAACCCTTCGCAATCTGACCACTCCCGAAGAGTTGCCGCCTCCCCCCTCTTTGGTGGCCGAATTAAGACCCTACCAAAAGACCGGAATGAACTGGCTCTGGTTCTGTGCACGCTCCGGCCTGGGAGCCTGCCTTGCCGATGACATGGGCCTCGGAAAAACGATTCAAATCCTCGCGGCTCTCTTGCGCAAAAAAGAGGACCTCCCGGATTTGCCACCGAGCCTGCTCATCGTTCCGGCATCACTCATTGGCAACTGGCAGCAGGAAGCCGCCAAGTTTGCGCCGTCCCTCAAACTTCACATTGCCCATCGGTCGCAGGGAGATACCAAAGCCCCTTCGCTGACCGGCCCCAAATCCCCGGATCTGGTGATCACGACCTATGGCATGCTCCACCGCCTGGAATGGGTCGCGGAGGCGACATGGGGGTGGGCGATTCTTGATGAAGCCCAGGCAATAAAGACCCACTCATCAAGTCAGAGCAAAGCCGTCCGCAAAATCAAGGCACCGGCCCGCATTGCCCTCACTGGCACCCCGGTCGAAAACAGCCTCGGTGACCTTTGGTCCCTGTTTGATTTTATCAACCCCGGACTGCTCGGCTCCGCGGGTCAGTTCCGCGATTTTGTCAAATCCCTCCGCTCGGAAAATCAGTCCCATTACGCCCCACTCAGGAAACTCGTTGCTCCGTACATCCTTCGCCGCCTGAAGACGGACAAATCCATCATTTCCGACCTGCCGGACAAAACCGAAATGAAAGTCTTTTGTGGATTGGTACCCGCCCAGGCCCGCCTCTACGAACAAACCGCCAAGGGGCTCTCAAAGGCTTTGGAGACTGCCACCGGAATCGAGCGCCGGGGGCTCGTGCTTGCGTATCTCATGCGATTCAAACAGGTGTGCAATCACCCGGATCAGCTCACCAAGTCTGGCGACTATGATGTTTCTCACAGCGCCAAATTTCAACGCCTCACCGCCCTTTCAGAAGAAATTTTTTCGCGCGGAGAGAAGGTCCTTGTCTTCACGCAATTCCGGGAAATGACCGATCCCCTTGCGGCGGCTCTCACCAAGGTGTTCGGTCGGGGAGGACTTGTTCTGCATGGCGGAACTTCGGTCAAGGAACGTCAAAACATGGTGACGCAGTTTCAGCGGGACGACGGGCCACCATTTTTTGTGTTGTCGCTCAAAGCGGGGGGAACCGGTTTGAACCTCACGGCGGCATCGCATGTTGTGCATTTTGACCGTTGGTGGAATCCCGCCGTCGAAAATCAGGCCACGGACCGTGCCTTTCGCATCGGGCAGAAACGCAACGTGCTTGTTCACAAATTTGTGACCTCAGGAACCCTCGAAGAAAAAATCGATGTTTTGATTTCTGAAAAGCAGGGGCTGCAAGTCGAACCACTCGGGGAACTGACCCACCGTCAAAAAATTGCGGCAAGCTTCTGGGGCCGTTCCTGGTGCCAGCATCTGGAGTCGTTTAGCGACTACGAAAACCGTCTGCCACGCGGCAGAACCTACGTCCGCAATGGCTCGGTGCTTCATTTGTCAATCTCACCAGGAACAGTCGGCGCCCTCGTTCAAGGCAGTGAACTCTATCATCAGACGATCCAGATCCAGCCGCTCGCTCCCGAAAAATGGGAACGCATCAAATCCCGG
>JBGSVX010000538.1:0-4776 GCA_041752795.1 Terrimicrobiaceae bacterium | reverse complement strand
AAACTTCGGGCGTGGCACGAGAGCCTGGGCCAGACCGAGGCGCTGACGCATCCCATGGCTGTAGGTTCTCACGCGGTCATGAATCCGTTCCGAGAGTCCGGTGAGCCGCACGGCCTCCTCAAGGTCTTTGCGAGCCACCGGCTTGCCGCTCAGAGACACAAAAAAACGTAGATTTTCCCAGCCGGAGAGATAGTCATAAAACGACGGGGTTTCGAAGATTGCACCGACCCCGGACAAAGCACGTTTTCGGTCTTTTTGGACCGAATGCCCGCCGACAAAGGCCTCGCCGGAATCAGGAGCCACCATGCCAAGAAGAATCCCGAAGGTCGTGCTTTTCCCGGCTCCATTGTGTCCCAACAATCCAAAAATTTCCCCTTCGTCCACTTTGAGAGAAATGTCCGTGATAGCCGAACGACGACCGAAGGTCTTGCAAAGGGACTGCAATTGGATGAGGGCACTCATTCCGCAAACAACCGAAGTTGGGAGCCCGCATGTCCGTCCGCAAACAGGTGATTAACCCGGCTGGCGCTGTGTTTGTGCCACCCCTCTTTGTCCACCAACACAGGAATCCTGATGGGGGCATCGGTGATCCCTAAAAAATTCAGAGCCACAAGCGACTGCCCACCGAGGGCACTGTTATAAAAGTAGCTGGTCCCGGTGCGGGCTCCGATCTCCCGGTCCGATGGACAAATAAACACACGGGCATCTCCTGCATAAGACATTAAGACCGTGTCCAAGGCCGGCAGGTCTTCGGTCTTTGAAACCCTCGCAGCAGCCATCACCGGAAGGGTCATCTCATGGTCAGCAAGGTAACTGCTAAAAGAAACTCCCAGAGATTTCAACTGACCCAGACACCGCGCCGACTCGGCTCGCGCCACCCCCGATTGAACAGCCGGAAAAACCAAGGCCACAAGAAGAGCCAACACCCCGATCACCACCAAAATTTCTACGAGGGTGAATGCTTTGAAAAGCGGAGAGCGGAAATCAGAGGCCGGAAATCGGATAGGCGGGTGGGTCATCACGGTGTGCCTGGATGCCCTCACCGCAGGTTTTGGGTTGCCCGCTGCAACCGCTCAATCACCGGTGCAAAATCCAATTTCACGTCCGCACTCGCGTCTTCGTAAAATGATCCAAGCCCTTCGGAAATAACTTTCTGCGCATCGGCATCGACAATGCGCCCGGCAATTTCAGGACTTTCCCGCTCAATGTCCTCAAGAGCCCGGGTCACAATTTTCTTACGCGCCGCAGGGTCCATCTTGTTCAGTGCGGTCATCAACTGACGGAACCCTTCCGGCAACGTCTGATCCAAAAAAGCCCGACGCTCCTCAGGGGTCATCTGCTCAAAAAACTGACGGTCCTGCCTCAGTGCGCGCAATTTCTGGCGCTCCTCAAAATCCAAACGGTTCAATTGATCGGCAGCCCGGCGAATGACTCCAGCACGTTTCTCCTCGGAGAGTCCGCTCAGTGGATTCTTTTCAAGGTAACTGACCAATGACTCGGCACTGGGACGTGCCGCCCGTGACCAAAGAATTACCCCCGCCGCAAGTACCCAAACAAGAATCAGCGCAGCAAAAGCTTTTGTCCATCTTGGCATAGATCCAGACAGTCCTCCTTCCTGCAGTGCGTGCAAGGAGAATTTCCTTCAATTCGCCCCTTTGAACCGATGACAAGGTTCAGGATTTGTTTGCCCCGGCAACTCAGAAAGGTTAGATTTCGCGGTGATGTGCCCGTAGCTCAGGGGATAGAGCAGCTGCCTTCTAAGCAGCTGGTCGCTGGTTCAAATCCAGCCGGGCACGCCAACCCCTAAAGTCAATGCCTTTCGGAAATTCCCCTGATCGCGGCCGGAAATTTCCTCGCGGTTGTGGATTCGGAGGGTGTATCCTGAATGTCTATGAAATCCGCGTATGAGTTGGCCATGGGTCGCCTGGAAAAAGACAAACCTCAGCAAAAAGTGAGCGAGGAAACGAAGGCGCAGCTTGCGGAGATTGATTCAGAGATCAATGCCCGCATTGCCGAAAAAAAACTACTGCTTGAGGGAGAAATCGTAAAAGCTGCCAATGACCCGGAGAGCAAAAATCAACTCCGCGCTCAATTGGCCTCCGAACTTGCTAGACTGGAAGAGTCCCGCGAATCGAAAAAGGACAAAATCCGCAAGGCGGCTGAATCTTCAGGCAAATAGACGGCAGGTTTTCGCGGGGAAATTCCCCGATTTTCAGGTGAGGTCAGTGGGCAAGCCATCGTAAAATTTGGGAAAAGCAGCTTTTGGAGTGGCGAAAGGTCATGTTTCGCGGCTATATTCCAAACTCTCACGCAATGAATGCTCCCCTAAAATTTCTGGTTTCTGTTTTAATCGTTCTGGTGTTTGGTTCCGCGCTCTCCCACGGACAATCTCCGGGAGCCGCCGAGGCCAATCAGGCCGCATATGGACTCTTCTCACAGGGAAAATATTCTGATGCGGCGGTAGCCTATGAAAAACTCCTGAAGGATTACCCCACGGATGCCATCGTTGGCGTGGCCCAGATTCAACTCGCCTTCTCGTATTTTTTCATGGGGCGCTTTGATGATGCGCTCGCACAACTCAAAAAGACAACCTCCGGCCCGCCGCTTCTCCCGGAATTGAAGCAAATCGCCGACGGCCTGCTTCCCCAGATCCTTGCGGCCAAGGCCTCCGCCATGCCGGCAACTGACGCCAAACGAAAGAGCAGCTTCGAGGAGGCCATCGCCAAATTCACGGCCTTCATTGCGGCCTATCCAAAAGCGGAAGATTTGGAAAATGTGATCTACAGCCGCGCGATCTCGAATTACCAGATCGGGAATTACGATGAGACGATCAAAGATTGCGAACTGAACATTCAACAATTTCCCCAGAGCACAACCATCGCCACCACAAAAAATTTGCTGGCAATCACCCTCGCAACCCAAGGAAGTATCGAACTCAGCAAAAGCGGCGACAAGGAGAAAGCGTTCCCGCTCTATAAACGGGCGGCTGACACGCTCCGCGAAATCATCAAAAACAACCGGGACATCGCCCTCTACAATGAGGCCAATTTCCAGTTGGCCGAAATTCTGTTCAATCAGGCCGGTTTCAGTGATGAAGCCGCCCGCCCCGCCCTCTTCAAGGAAGCCCTGGAAGCCTACCGCGCCATCGTCCCCAAAGATGAGATCCTCAAAATGCAACAGGACCGGGTCGCCTCCTTCCCAGAGCGCCGCGCAGCAGCCGCCCTCCAACGCAATCAAGCTCTCCTCAAACAACTGGATCGCGAAAACCTGCGCGAACTCACGAAACTCGAAGAGCTGAAAAACAAAACCGATCAGGTCGCAAGCGCCTTGCTCAAAATGTCGGAGATTTTCTATCAGCAGGGCAATATCAATGCCGCAAGAACCCTCCTGCGTCATGTGACCCCGTTCCTCACAACGGATGACGACAAAAAACGGGCTCAGTATTTCATGACCATGACGTATGCGCTCCAGGGCAACTCGGACCTTGCGCTTGCGGGTTATGAGGAATTTCAGTCCAAACACAAAGGGGATGCCCTCGCTGACAATCTGCCCGTGACCATTGGGAGCATGTTGCTTGGTCAAAACAAACCCCAGGACGCCATCAAATATTTTGATGAATCTCTCACGATTTACCCAAGCGGTCGTTTTGTCGGACTGTCAGTCGTGAACAAAGCCACGGCTGAATCCAAAATGGGGCAAAATGACAGCGCCGCAAAAACGTTTCAGGATTTTCTCTCCAAGAATCCTCCGCCTGAGATTGGCGTGATTGCCCAATCCGGCCTTGCCAACATTTACAAGGACACCGCGAAATGGGATGAGGCCATCACCGCTTACAAAACCGTTGTCGAAAAATATCCGAACACGCCTCAAGCCATTGAGGCCGGTTACTGGATTGGCCTTGCAACCCAACAAAAGGGCGACAATGCCGCCGCAATCCCCCTGCTGGATGCCTTTGTCAAAGCCCAACCGGAACACCCCTACGCCTCGTTGGCCCTTTATTCCAAGGGCGGAGCGCAATTGGCCACCAATGACAAAGCCGGAGGCTTGGAATCCCTCGCCTTGCTGGCAGAAAAATATCCGGATAGCCCGGCGGCTCCCTTTACCTATTTCATGCGAGCCCAATTCGCGGGTCAGGATGGAAAATCCGATGAGGTCGTTTCTCTGATGAAACAGTTCATCGAAAAATATCCCAAAGATGACAAAATTTTCTTTGCCTACGAGTCGGTGGCGCAAACCTATTTGCAGGGCGGCAAGCCGGAGGATGGGCTCGCGATGTATCGCGAATTTGCCCAAAAATATGAAGACCTCCCACAGGCGGCAGATGCCTTGCAAAAAGTGGCGGAGCTCCAGCGGACGGCCGCAGAGGGCCTCGGGCGCTATGGTGCTTTGAATGAAGGCGAGCGGACCAAATGGACGGAAGGCATGGACTCGGCAACTTCCACGGCAGAGGAGTTGCTGACAAAATACCCGGACAGCCCTCAGGTGGCCCTCGCCCTGCGCACCTTATTGCAGATCCAACGCCTCAAAGCCGGAGCGGAGATTTCCCAACCCTCCGAGGTGGAGGCCTATTTCAAGAATCTCTCGGAGGCAGCCTCCAACCCCTCCACAAAAAGCAAGATCATGTTCGCCATGGCGGACTATGTGAAGGATCAGGATTCCGTGCGGGCGTTTGAAATCATGTCCACGTCCTATGACCCCCAGGTCGTGTATTCCCCAACGGACCTTGACACTTTCGGTCTCGCCCTTCTCACAAATAAAAAGAATGACGAGGCCGCC
>JBGSVX010000537.1:0-2436 GCA_041752795.1 Terrimicrobiaceae bacterium | reverse complement strand
CTAACCTTAACCGGAAATTCGATTAACTCCAAAGTGACCATCAGAGCGGGCTCAACCCTCATTAATAAAAATGGCGGTTTGGACAGCTCGGCAATTGTCATTAACAAGGGGACGCTGACGATCAACGGTCCTGATACCATTGGCACTCTTAAAAACTCAGGGCTGATCAAAGTGACAGCACCTGTTTTCGCGGGTAGTGACACAGGATTCGGTGCAACCACAATCAAGTTGTCCAGCGGCTCGAAATTGGTTATGACGGATTCTACCTTGGTACTCGGACAACGAGCTGACATTTTCGATGGCGACATCTTTGGGACATTCGACGCCAATGGGATTACTGTTGAGAACGGCCCAAATTTGCGTTATGGATTCGACTACGCAGAAGGTGAGGTTCAAGTGCTTCCCGGACTTATCCTACCTGTCAAGTCGTCTGATACGATCTACACTTTCAATAAGAACCAGACCTTTGTCGTCGGTTCATTGTTCGACGATACGCATGGTCGCAAAGGCGAGACAAACTTCAAAAAGATCTACTATGATCAGTTTGGTAAAGGTGGAACTCTCCTCCCTCCCGGTAGTGCTCCGACAGCTTATTACATTTGGGACATGGATCCGGGAACTGGCTTGAAAAGCAAATCGGCACCGGAATTCAGACAGCTCGTGGATGCTATCAAGGATATCCAAGATACCTATACATTTGATAAGGACGGGAACGTTTTGGTTGGTCAACAGGGCCTCGCGATTGCAAACCAGCTCTCCCCCGAAGTCCACCGCGGCATGGTGGACTATACCGAGCAGGCAGTTCGCAATCACGTCCGTGCAGGTGTGGACTCCGCGCCAATATCCAGGTCGGGAAAAACGCAGGTCTTTGCCTCGGTCCATACGTCCTCGGCAGGTTCCGAAGCTTCAGCGACCAATGCCAGTTATGACACCGAAATGTATGGGGTCACTACAGGCTTGCGCTACGACATCGACAGTCGTTTCCAAATCGGCGGACTACTGGGTGCCGATGATGGCAGCATCGAGGGTGCTTTGATCGATACCGACGCCCAGGGCTTGGTCATCGGTGCTTTTGGCCGCTATCTGGTGGATGAAACGAGCAAGACCACACTCACAGGCAGCTTGTCCTATGGCGTGTATGACTATGATGCGGAACGCAGCAGTTACGGTGGCATGGAATCCGCAGACAGCATTGGTTCCGATGCGATCGAGCTTTCGCTTGGTGTTCGCACCGTTTCCTACGAAAAGGATGGTTTCAGAGTGATTCCAAATGCGGCGCTTCGTTACCTGACAGGCAGTGTTGATAGCTTCACCGAAACGGGTTCCGGAGTCGGACTGAATGTCGATTCCCAGGACATTGATTCGCTGTTGCTCGATCTTGGTGTGGATTTTGAATACACACTCAACGAACAAGTCACACTGGTCGGCAACTTCGGCTACGTCACAGACTTCGAGGATTCCGACAATTCGGTTGCTGCTACCTACGCTGCTTCGGGGGTTGCGGGTCGCTCGTTCTCCGTGGCGGCGCCTGGAATCGATGACGAGGCATTCATTCTGGGCCTTGGAGCGTTCTACGACATTAATGATACAATTCGGGTTGGTTTCAATTATCGCAGTGAGTTCCGCATGAACTCGCAGAATACCAATACGTTTGGAATCGGCGCCTCATTTGGGTTCTAATCGCCTGGTTTTTGCATCAAGTGGTTGTTCCAGCCCGCCGCGGGGTGAGATCCCTGCGGCGGGCATTTTTTCCTCTACTCTTTTGACAATGAAAGTCCGGCTCTTCCTGCTAGTGCTGCTTCAATTTTGCCTTCTTTCCGCCTGCAAACGCGATGGTGCAGGCGGGACCAACGATTCTGTCGCCAGGACGGGGAATACTGGTGGTGTGAGTCATGGAGGCCCCCCGCCACCAAGATTGGTGAGGGATGACGGTGCCTTTGAACTGACGGCAGTAATCGAAGGGGTTGAGGCAAACCGGCGATTTGTGGCGAATTTGAAGCTGGTGGCCAAGCAGAGGGAGGAAATTGAAGCCAAGAAAAAGCAATTTGCTGCGCTTCCCGAGGATTCCGTTGAAGAGAGGGCCGCCTTGGAGTCGTCAATCAAAGACTTGGAGAAGGCTCTGCAATCCAATGACGATGTGATGAAACGCACCTATGGCTACTCATTGTCCTCCAACTTCTTGTTGATTCCCCTGGAGGCTGACCTGTTTGAAGTAAAAGAGGGAGTGAAGGGACAGACTCCGGTTCACGAAATTCGCGCGACCAGTGAATATGACCGGCTTCAGGATTTACGGAATCGATATGACGTGGCGACAAGGGCCGGAGCGGAGAAGAGCACGCTTGCCGATACGCTCGCCACACAACTCAATAAGGAGTTCGGCTTCAACATTCGCTCGAATTACACTTTGGATATCCGAAAGGGAGCTCTTTACCGCAA
>JBGSVX010000536.1:0-2126 GCA_041752795.1 Terrimicrobiaceae bacterium | reverse complement strand
ACATAACAAAAATCGCGGCTGGTTTCTCCATCCCCGTTAATCAGAACATCCTCACCAGTATAGAGGGCTTTGAACCAGCGGGGAATTACCGCAGCATAGGCACCGTCCGGATCCTGGCGCGGACCAAAAACATTAAAATATCGCAACCCGACACTGGAGAACCCATAGCAACGCTGGAAAACTTTACTGTAAATTTCATTCATGGCCTTCGTGGCCGCATAAGGAGAGAGAGGCTCACCAATTTTGCCCTCCTGCTTGGGAAGGTCCGGGTGGTCTCCATAGACCGAACTGCTTGAAGCATAAACAACCCGGCGAACCGAGTTTCTGCGGGCCGCGTCAAGCACTGTTAGAAATCCTGTCACGTTGGCTGCATGGGAATTGATTGGGTTCTCCAGCGAGCGGGGAACGGAACCAAGCGCCCCTTGGTGCAAAACAAAATCCACGCCCCGGGCAGCAGCATTGACAGCATCAGCATCTTCAACCGATCCTTCGAAAAATCTGAAGTGCGCGGCGGAGTCTTTTCCTGCGGCGGCAAGCACGACATCAAGATTCGACTGTTTGCCGGTGGAAAAATTGTCGAGGCCGCTGACATTTGCCCCCCGGAGGAGGAGGCTTTCGACAAGATGAGAACCGATGAACCCGGCGGCTCCGGTCACAAGCCACCGGGACTGTTCGAGATTGGGTATTTCCATGATTTTAATTTGGGCGGACGCTCCACTCTCCATCCACCAGACACAGTCCAGATTCGGACCCAAGCACCGTGCCCGACCCGTAAAAGTCCCCCTCGCGCACGGTTAAGGGGACGCCCACATGGCAGGAATCCAGGCGCTCTCCAGCGCGAATTTCAGATTTTGCGCTGTAGGTGATCTCGTAATCATTCGCCGGCAATGGCAGTTTGGGAATGGAGAGAACGATTTCCCCGGATTCAGGAAGATTGGTGAAAGCGACGCCTTTGACCGTGTTGCGATGGCCAAATATGCAAATTTGGTCCCGTGTCATAATTGCCACCGAGAGAATCAAACCGGGAAAGCGCCGCGAGGAGTTGTGCTTGTAGCGGAAGTGAAGGTTCAGGGTGTCGCCGGACACGCCTTCGTTCACCGGCTCTCCTTCCGCGTTGGTGAAGTAGATGTCCTCCACGAGGAAGGCTCCTGATCCTTGACGATTTGCGGGATCAAGGAAGCCTTCACGAGAGGCTGCATTTCGTCTCAGGTATTCATTTACCGCATCTTTGGCCGATCCATCAAAACGGGTTTCGCCGTCGTGGATCAATATCGCCCGGCTGCAAAGCGTCTGGACAGCAGGCATGTTGTGACTCACAAACAGAACCGTCCTGCCCTCCGTGGTCACCTCTCCCATGCGACCGAGGCACTTTTTCTGGAATTCCGCATCTCCAACGGCAAGCACCTCATCAACGATCAAAATTTCAGGTTCAAGATGTGCAGCCACAGAAAATGCAAGACGCACATACATGCCGCTTGAATAGCGTTTGACTGGTGTGTCGATAAAATCTTCGAGTCCCGAAAAATCGACAATCTGGTCAAACTTGGCGTGGATTTCGGATTTGGTCATGCCAAGAATCGCACCATTAAGAAAAACATTTTCCCGTCCGGTGAGTTCTGGATGAAAGCCGGTGCCAACCTCCAAAAGGCTTGCCACGCGGCCCCGCATGGCAAGCCGCCCCTCCGTGGGAGAAGTGATTGAACTGAGAATTTTTAGGAGGGTTGACTTGCCGGCTCCATTTCGTCCGATGATGCCAAGAGTTTCCCCCTGCTTGACTTCAAAGCTGATATCCCGAAGAGCCCAGAATTCGTCCCCATGTTCGATCCGTTTGTGGTGGTTGGAAATGACGGGCGAGTTGGGGTCTTCCTGCTTCCAGAGGCGGGCCCACCAACTTTGGATGTCACGGTAGAGCATTCCACGGTTGATGACCCCAAGCCGGTATCGCTTGCTCACATTTTCAACGCGTATTACTGGTTCCATCATATCGTATCAGCAAAGGTTTTCTCCACCCGGTTGAAAACAAAAACGCCCCAAAGAAACATTGCCACACTGATGACAGCACCGGCTGCAAGTTGCCCCACCTCAACGGTTCCCGCACCAAGGAAGGCAAATCGAAAGGACTCAAT
>JBGSVX010000535.1:0-3731 GCA_041752795.1 Terrimicrobiaceae bacterium | reverse complement strand
TAAAATGCATCGAGTCCTGAAAAAACAGATCCCATGATTTGACGTGGTCGCGGAGGAGCGGAGGGAGAACGATCCGTGAGTCACCATCCACGAACGTGATCTGGACATCTGGAAAATCCTGGCGTGCCTTTTCGAGGTTTTCATCGCGAAAAACGCGGAGTTCCTTCCAGTCTGCGAGGGGAATGCTCACGTCGGGATCGCCATCATAGTCGATGGTAAAAATCCGGACATTTCCCCCATTGTCGTGGGCGGCCTTGGCAAGGGCATACGTTCCGAGGCCTTCGAACGTGCCGGTTTCCACGATGGTGGCTGGTTGTTTCCATCGCACCGTGTTGTAGAGGCGGCGCGCTCCGGACGGGTGGGTGGACCATGGATGTTTCCAGCGCGAGGGCGGGAGATCGTCGAGAGGTGCGGTTTTTTGGCAAATATCCTGCCATGCTTGGGCGAGTGTCATGAATTGGAAATCGGCACTTGGGAGCCATTTGTCCAGCCTGCAATGAGTGATGTTGCTGCCCATGCGATGAGAAAAAGCACCGCGCCTGAGACGACCATGGCTCCTGCGGCGGAACATTCCAGCCAGATCGAGAGGTGATACCCAATCAGCGCACTGGCAAAAGCATGCACGGCGGTGAGGACCAAACGTAGCGGGAGGTTCCATGTGAGCTGAGCGGCAAACATGGCCGGAACGATCAGCATGGCCACCGCCAGCACCGCGCCGACGGCTTCAAAGGAACTGACCACCACAATGGAAAGTGCCGCCATCAAACCATAATGCCATACGGCGGGCTTCAATCCCATTGAGCGGGCCAAAGCAGAATCAAAGGACGTGAGCACGAGTTCTTTGTAAAACACCACCAACAACACGAGCAGGGTGAGGGTCACTCCAGCCATGCGCACCACCGAAGGCGGACCGATCTCAAACCCCCACAACGAGAGAAATGGCTCCATGGGCACAAACGCAATTTCGCCAAACAACACACACTCGGCATCGATGTGAACCGGTCCCGAGGTCTCTGCAACACTCAACATGGTGACCCCCAAGGCAAACAGGCTCGTAAAGGCAATGCAGGTTGCCGAGTCGGCTTTGACCCGCGTCTGCCGGTGGATGAATTCAATGATTCCCACCGTCAGCAGGCCCGCTCCCACCGCACCCAGAAACATCAGAGGCGTGGACACCTCCCGAAAAATCAGGAAGACCAGCACGAGTCCCGGAAGGATGCTGTGACTGATTGCATCGCCAACTAGCGCCATGCGGCGAAGCAACAAAAAATTTCCCACAATCCCACAGGCCGTTCCCACCAAGGCCCCCATCAAAACAACCCAGACACTCGCAGTCAGGCCCTCGGTCCATGGCTCAACCAAAACTTTCCAAAAATCAAATGCTGGAATGAGTTCGCTCATTGTCTTTGCGGCCCGAAGCCGGTGGCATGCCCCGGCAGAAACCTTCCCCCGATGGCCCCAATGTCTTCCAATCCGGGTATTAATTTCCCGTGCGGATCCCGGCGGGCATAATTCAGGCGTTTTTCCAGCTGACGTACGGTTTCCTCTCCGAGCACATGCTCGATCTCCTCGGCTTCATCATGCACATGATCAGCCGGGATGTTTGCGGCATGATTCAAATACAACTCCCACAGCCTGTGATTGCGGACAATTTCGCAGGAACGCTTCCAACCGGAGGGCGTGAGTGAATAATCCCCGGCGACCGAATCCTTGGTCACGAAACCATGATGCAGCAAATTGGTGAGCGAAGACTGAACCTCCTCGAGCGGCTCACGCCGGTGCGCAGCAAGTTCGTTAAGCGAGACGGTCTCCGAGCGAAAACCTTCATCCTCCAATATCCGATAAATAGCCTTCAGCGTGTTTTCCCGGCCGATCCGCAGCGAACGGGCACGGTGACGCCACCATCTGAAAAGCACGCCATGACGGGGAGCAAAAAATAACGCCGCCACAAACACGCAGGACGCCGTAAGCACCATCACCGGCCCCGTTGGCAAATTCCTGCCCACAAAGGAAAAGAAGGAACCGAGCGCGCCGCTCAGCACCCCGAACCCCGCTGCAAGCACCAACATCCAGCCCAGACGGTCAGTCAGCAAAAAGGCCGCAGCCGCAGGAATGACCAGCATCGCAGCCACCAGAACGACCCCCACCGCCTGCAAAGATGCTACAATGGCAAACGCGAGCAGAAGAATCAGCGCAAAATGATAGACCTTCACCCTGAGCCCGCAGGACCTCGCAAAAGCAGGATCAAAACTCGTGACCAGAAATTCTTTGTAAAACAGGATGAGCACCAAAATGCAGAGACCCGTGATTCCCGCCAGAAGCATCACATCGGCATGTCCCATCGCCGCGGCCTGACCGAACAGAAATTTGTCCAGGCCGCTTTTGTTTCCTCCCGGCAGATTTTGAATCATGGTCAGCAAGCAGACCCCCGCAGCAAAAAATGCGGCGAGCACAAACCCAAGGGCCGCGTCTTCCTTGTGTTTTGTGGTGGAGACAATCGTTTGGGCCGTGGCGGCTCCCAACAGCCCGGCCAGTGTGGCACCAATAAAAATGGCAATCGGGTCCTTGGACATCGACCACAAAAACCCGAGTGCCACCCCGGGCAGGACCGCATGCGACAAGGCATCGCTCATGAGCGCAAGTTTGCGCACCACAAGGAACGTGCCCATCAGCCCGCAGGCCAGCCCAAGAAGCATGGACCCCGCCAGCGCATACCGCAGCGACGGATCAGAAAACGTGAAAAACCGGATGGCCCGGGTCAGCGTGTCGGCCTCGGTGATTTCGCTGATTCGCGCAGCATGAGCCGGCGCAGCCAACAAGAAAACAAACGCCGCCCCCAGGATGACTTTCCATCGCGGCATGTGGCATCGGCATGCCACCACGGCGGCTCTTCGACCTGCCGATGGGCCTGATTCCTCCGCATGCCGCCCGTTCATGGCTTGCCAATTTGGGAGGCAATTTCGACCACCTCGGAGAGAATATTCAAACGTCCCCCGTAGGTCGTTTGCAAAAGTGCCGGCGTAAAAACCTCTGCGGTTGGTCCGAATGCAATCAAGCGCATGTTCAACAAGAGCAGCCGGTCAAAATACTCGCGGGCTGTGGCAAGATCATGATGCACCACCATCACCGTTTTCCCTTTTTCTTTCAGGTCCCGGAGAAGCGTGATGATCGCGGCCTCCGTGGCGGCATCGACTCCGACAAAGGGTTCATCCATCAAATACAAATCGCTTTCCTGCGCGAGAGCCCGTGCCAGAAAAACCCGCTGTTGCTGACCACCCGAGAGATTGCCGATCTGACGACGTGCGTAAGGGAGCATGTTCACCTTTTCCAGACAGGCGGAGGCCGCCTCGCGATCTTTGGCTGTCGGGCGACGACCGGTTCCCAACCGTCCGTAGCGCCCCATGAGCACAACATCCATCACATTGACCGGAAAGTCCCAGTCCACGGATTCCCGCTGGGGCACGTAGCCTACGCGGTGGCAATTGGTGAGGTAGGGCTTGCCAAAAACCTTCACCCAGCCGCTCGTTGCCGGAAGGATGCCCATCACCGCTTTGATCAAGGTGGATTTTCCGGCTCCATTCGGGCCGATGATTCCGACCAGGCTCCCGGTGGGCACCGTGAGGTCCACCCCGTAGAGAACCAGCTTTTTGTGGTAAGCCACGCTCAGATCGTGGACCTCCAGCGGGGCCGCTCCTGGGGATCGTGACTCGTCGGGCCCCTCGCTCATTTCA
>JBGSVX010000534.1:0-8335 GCA_041752795.1 Terrimicrobiaceae bacterium | reverse complement strand
AACGCGAGCAGGCCGGGGAGAATCGTCGCAAAAATCGAACCGATGGTCGGAATGAAATTCAGGATAAAAACCAGCAAGGCCCAAAACTCGGAAAAATTGAGCCCCAGGGCTCGCATCACTGCATAGGAAAGAATCGCCGTCACAAGGCTCACTGCCGTCTTCACCCCGAAGTAAGTCTGAATGTCCCGGTCAATCCGGGTCAGCAATTTCTCAACCCGCTCCCTCTGTTGTGGCTCAGGAAACAGGGCCTCAATTTTTTTGGGAATAAACCGGGATTCCAACACGATGAAAATGGCAAAGATCAGGATCAACACCGTCGTCTTGAGAAGCGCCGCAAGATTCGCTGCCACCAGCGCAACGAGCCCCGGGAAATCCATGTCCCGCACGAGGTAACTCAACGCCGGAGGCTGCTCAACCCCGAACCTCGAAAACAAATCGGCCTGAATACGCAGAATTCTATCCTGATATCCCGGCGCGATTTCCGCGACTTTCATCGCATTGTCCGCAATAATGCTGAATAGCAGGGTGCTGAAACCAATCACCACCAAAAAGGCCAGACTCAGCGAAATCCAGGATGGAAGGCCGCGCCTTCCCAAACGAATCGCCCCGATCCACCGCTCCAACACCTTGATCAAATAAACCCCAATCACCGCAATCACCAAGGGAATGAACAATTCCTTCCCCGCCCGCACCAAACCCAGCGTCAGCACAAGCACCACCATCCATGCCGCAGCATTCAAACCGCGGTGGTTCCACCCCTGCAAATCAATTTCCGGCTTTTCCATGGAATCCCCGCAGTCTACGTCTCCGCCCACCGCCGTCGAGTTGTCTTTTATCGCAATGAGTCACGCCGCCTCGACCGGACGTCTGCCTCGCGGAAAGTAACGATCAACTGAGGATTTGGTAATTCGGTAGCCAAGCCATGCGAGGATCCAAGGTGTCGCAATCCTTGCGAAATCAAAAAGTGCATGTCCGCGCGTGAGTTCCCGCGGAACCAGGGCAAAAATCATGCCACAAGAAAAGTAATCGCAAACACAGAAAAAACTTTCGTCGGGTCGTTGGAAAAAAGAATTTGAACCGCGGATGGACGCGGATTGGCGCGGATATTCAGAAACCTGTTCGGCGCTCGAGGCTCGTTTCATTTTCCGTTTCGACGGACACAATAGGCGAAAACCCCAAGAATTAGCAGCGGAATGGCCACAGCCAAGGATGCTCCAATCCACATCTCCCGGGATAGCTGCAATGCCGGAATGAGGAAGTAGGAGGAAAGCGCGAGAGCAAATCCACTGGCAATGAAAAAAAGACAGGAGAGCGAGCGCGAGCGGGAACTGCGAACCTGGAACGACTCGAACAACCCGAAGATGGAGAAGAGGAAGCATGGAAGCGCTACCAAGCCAACAAGAGACATGAGAATCATAAAGCCGGCAACGGCAATGGAAGCAAGAACCATGGGGAGTGCGCAGCAAAGCGTTAGAAATCGCTGCCAGGCAAAATTTGTGTGTGAATAATAGTCAGTCGCGGGGACCCGATTAGATTTATTTTTTTGATTCAAGGATGGCGTAATCAATCGCAGCGGAAATCTCCTCAAGCCTATTGAATTCGGCAAGCAGGCTTTTCAGCAAGTTGTCTGGTGTGATGATAACCTTCTTGATGAAGGGTTGCATTGTGTATGTGGGCTTCGTCACGTATCCTTCCCATTTTTCGATTTTTGTTCCGGCCGTATCAAAAAGCGTCTTCACAAGTGTTTTCCCGTTGATGCCGGTTCGCTCTTTGCTGGACTCGATATGGAGGACGACATTGCTTGTTCCCCTTTTTATATCAGCGTTTGTCATCCAGCTCTCGAAGTGTATTCCCCGACCATCTTCGTTGCACCAGGTGTCCTTGTAAACCTGAATGCCAACGCTCCTGGGTTCTTTTGGATTTGGGAAAAGACCCGCCTTTGCCTCCCAGTGGTTCTTGAACCACTTTTGCCGATTCAACGCAGCAGCAAGATCTTGGTAGATTGAATCAAAGTCCGCGAGTGAGGTCATAGGGTGTATTTCTGATTATCCAACGTTAGATGTGGAGGCACCGCCGCGCAGGGCTCCGATTTGAAATAAGAGGCTGACCGACGGTTGCGTCGCATGGCTTGTTCTGCCTCTTCATGCCTCCGCGATGAGGTGTTCAGAGTCTCCGTATCCGACCTTCCATCCGGCAAAGCAACCGAGAATCCCGCACGCTGGGCACCTGCATCCGATGTAGATCCACTTGATGTCCCGTGAATCCGGATAAAGTGCGAATCCTGCCCCGATGTTGCAGGTGTCCTTCTTGCATTCGATGCAGGTCCAGTGCTCCGGCTCAGCCTCCTCCCAATATTCTTTGCTGTCGCAAATGTGGTGCTCCTCGCCGCATGCTTTGCAAATTCTCTTCGCGCATCCTTCGTTGTCGTCGGCATCCAACTGGAATTCGATCGAACCACAGGAGCAGCGCGACAGAGTGAATTCGTCTATCGGGTAGCCGCCATCGCTGCCATATGCCTCAAGGAATCCCCGGATATCTCCGGGGTCGGCGCTAGTCCACCAAGTTCCTGATGTGTCGATGCTCATTTCTTGCAGAACGTCCGCGATGAGGAATCCCCGCTTGATTCCGGCGTGTCTCCTGCCCGCGAAGCGGGATCAGCAGGAAGCATGTCAGAAGTCCCGAAGGGATGGCGATTTGCTGGCCTGTTCGGATTAATGTGCATACAAATCAATCAAGAAAGTATCCACGGTTGAAGGCCCAATAGAAATCGCCAAATATGCGGAATGTAAATGCACTGACGGCCGCTGTAATGAGCATCAACAATAAAAACCAAGCCGTCCATCGACCTCGATACTTTTTCTCAATAGTCCAGCCAGCGAGGCCAGCTCCAGCGAGGGCAAAGCAAAAGAGGCACGCAAAGTGAAAAAACGTGTAGCCAAGATTCCGTTTCTCCAAAATTGGGAAAAGAAGAAAACTGAGAATCAAAACGGACGGTCCGAGGCCTGCGGCAACTGAAACCAAGTGCAATCTCCGGGAAAGCTCGAGATATGGTCGCGATTCTTTCTCAATGATGCGTCGAAGAAACATGGTATATTTTTCCCGAACGATGAGCTCTGGCACAGATGGGGCGAGGGGGAACGTCGGCAGCAAGCAGGACTTCCTAGCCACGCGACGCTCCGAAAACAGAGACGCCCCATCTGTTGTCCAGCAGCGTCTTGTTAGTCCTTCGGTTGATCGAGGAGATTCGCGGTATCCTCGTCGTCTGTGAAATAGGCATCGATGCCATCCGCAAAAGTTGCGATGCGCTTACGAACCTTCCAGACCTTGACGCGCTGCCAGCCAAGAGGGAACGGAGCGATGATGCGAACGTGCAACTCAATATCACACTTGAACTCTTGCGGTGTGACGCGCAGACCCTTCACACAAAGCTTGGCTCTGTCAGCGAATGGGCTGATTACTGGAACGTCCGTCAAAGTCCGCTCGAAGCACTCGTTCGGAACGTCGACTTTGATGGTCTTGCGGAAGATCTCGCGATCATTAATTGATGCGGTCAGGGTGTATTTCTCGCGTGAATCCTTCTGAATCGCTGCACATGCTTTGATTCTTAGGATGGTTAGGTCGATCTCGGCACATTCGCGCCAGATGTTGGTCAAAAATGCGACGTCGTCGCTCATGGGTTCGATTGCTGATGATGTTTCTTCGGACATGTTGTGTATTTAGTTTGTTGGTTTGGTTCTGGTGGCGGCCTACTCTGGCCGTGAGATTTTTTGGACTAACAGTATTATTGAACAACACGCTGTATTTTACCTGCAAATGCAGCGTGTTGTATAACTCCTACAAATGCGGCACCGAAGGGCAGACTTCGTCCATGGCGTTTCATGGAGATTTTTTTAACTCCATGGGAACCCCTATTCAAGAAAATTGAGGATGGCGATCAGGTCATGCGGTTATTGGTGCATGGAAGCCTGTTGGAATGTTTGAAGATGTGGATGAGGAATCATTGGCAGGATGCCGATGCCGCATTGTCGGGGTTATGGAACTTTTCTTTGTGCCTTTGTGGGCTCCGTAAGAGGTGGGTTGAGGGTTGCGATGCAAGAGCTCGGGACGACTCTTACTATCGTTTTTCGAATGTTTCGTGCATTTCGCGAGCAATGAATCGAAAAATCCTTTTATACCGATCATATGAATGGCGTGCCATTATTTGATCAAGACATTTTTTGACAGGATCAACAGAATTGACAGAATTTTAAGAACGATCAGTGGAGAGACCTTTTTCTTTTTATTAAACATATCCTCTGGGGGTAGTTGTCGGGTTTCATGATTTCCTGAAATCCGTGCCAATCCGCGTCAAACCCCGATTCCAGACCATGTTTCAAGATTTTCAGCATCTCCTCTGTGGACTCTGTGCCCTCTGTGGTTAAACTCCGAGGGAGGATTTAACTTAAAACTTAATTCTTAAAACTTAATTCTTAAAACTTAATTCTCGTCAGCCCCTGACTCCCTCATGCCGGGCGTCTTGAGGACTTGAACAGCCTGATGCCAGCTTGAACGACAAGAGCGGCGAGGGTGCCTGCGATGACTCCGAAGAGACCATCGTGGAGGAGGGGGGGGAGGGATTGGAGGAGCGGGCCACCGAAGGGGAGGGAATGGAGGGAATGAGCCAGGTTTTCGATGGCATGGTGAACGGGGGGGATGCCATGGGTCAGAATGCCGCCCCCGACGAGGAACATGGCGGCGGTGCCGACGATGGAGAGGACTTTCATGAGGATTGGGGCTGCGGCGAGGATGGCCTTTCCGCAGGCTCCGAGGAGTGGGGAGGCCGGGCCTTTTTGTGTCGTGAGCCAGACCCCGAGGTCATCAAGTTTCACAATCGCTGCGACCAGGCCGTAAACGCCAACGGTCATTATCACAGCAATCACGGAAAGGACCATGAGGCGTGTTCCGAACGGCGAGTCGGCAACAGTGCCAAGGGTGATGGCAATGATTTCGGCAGACAAAACAAAATCCGTTCGGATGGCCCCCTTAATTTTGGTTTTTTCATCGACCGGTGGGGTCAGAGCCTCCTGATGGTGGGACTCGGATTTGTGAAAAAATTTGTGGATGAGTTTTTCCGCGCCCTCGAAGCAGAGGTAGAGACCACCGATCATGAGAAGTGGGGTTACCGCGGAAGGCAGGACGGCGCTGAGGAGGAGTGCCAGGGGAACCAGAATGATCTTGTTCACCATGGAGCCCTTGGCAACGGCCCAGACGACCGGGAGTTCCCTGCGGGATGCGACGCCCGTGACCTGCTGGGCGTTGAGCGCGAGGTCATCCCCGAGGACCCCGCTGGTTTTGGCCACGGCCTTTTTGGTCAGGATCGAGACATCGTCAAGGACTGACGCGATGTCATCGAGCAGTGCCAGCAAACTCCCTGCAGCCATTTTCTAAAAAGCCTATTGTTCGGCCACTTGTTTGCGGTATTGCAAATAGGCGCTGCGGGCGGCGAGGTAGCGGTCCAGGGAGTCTTTGGTGGCAGCGTCGTAGGCATCCATTTGTGGGGGGAGGGAGCGCACTGTGTTTGTGGTTGGAATGGCGAGAGTCCATGTGGCACCACCAAAAATGATGGAGACCCATGTGACCGGGTTCAGGGCGTAGTCACCTGCGAGTCCGACTGTATCGCGGGTGCTGGAGGGGCCGAGGATGGGGAGCACAAGGTAGATGCCATGGGCGATACCCCATTTGGCGAGGGTCTGGCCAGTGTCGCCGGCTGGCACATTGGCCAGGGCAGGAATATGGTCCGATGGTCGGCCGAAGCCGCCAACGCCCACCGTCGAGTTCACCAAAAAGCGGCCTGTTTCCAGACCAGCGCGGTCAAATTTCCCTTGGAGCGTGTCATTCACAAAACGCACGGGAAACTTCACGTTTTCAAACATGTTGTGAACTCCGGTGCGGAGTTTTTGCGGAACGACCGCCTGGTATCCTTTGGAGATGGGGCGAAACAGATCCGTATAAATCCCGTGGTTGAGAGTGAACGTGGCGCGGTTCAGCGGTTGAAGCGGGTCCGCAATCGTGAGGGCATCGTACTCTTCCAGGTCGGACCCGGTGGATTTGTAGGATTTCCCATCCGAGCTTTTATCGCCAATGGTGGCCGCACCCTTTGGAGATTCTTTGGTTCGTGTGGTGCACCCGGTTTGAAGCAGGACGGCAATCATTACGGGAACGAGGAACTGAGCGATTCGAGTTTTCATTATTTTTTGGCCACTGACTGAGATAAGGCACCAACCACCGCATTGGCACCACCTTTTTTGAATTCTGCATCAAATTGACTCCGGTAATTTGCGACCAGACTGACCCCTTCAATGAGAACATCCGTAATTTTCCAGCCTTCTGCCTGCTCCAAGCGGTAGGTGACATTGTAGCGACTGCCCTGATACAGCAACGAGGTTGGAATCTCCACGCGTCCTGCGGCGGGGGTCATGGTGGCTTTGTATTGAACCTCGGGATGTTCCCCCGGCGTGAACTTGCTGCTGTAGGTGCGGATAATGAGGGTTGTGAAAGATTGGGTGGCCTGCTTTTTTTGGTCATCCGAAAACTGACGCCATCCCGGGCCGACTGCCCGGCGGGTCATGGCTTCGAAAGAGAGATGTTTTTGGAGCACTGGCCTCAGGGCGGTGGCAAGCGCCTCCTGGTTTGAGGTCGCGTTGGCGACTTCGAGGACTTCATTCACAGCGGTCTGCAATCGCTTTTCGGCTTGGTCAGAGGAAGCCATGGCGGGCACTACAAGCCCTTGAAGCAGGAACGGAATGAGGAAGTGTCGAAGGTTCACGGTTCGGGTTTTGGTTCGGAATCTTTTTCGACACTGCCAAAAGCCATCTTACTAATCAAGGATTCCAGATCGACGGAGGACTCGGTCATGGTGATCCGATCACCAGGTGCCAAAAACCCCTCTTCCGCACCCGGGGAGAGGGCCACGAATTTGTCGCCGATGAGACCCGAAGTTTTGATGGAGGCCATTGAGTCTGTGGGGATTTTGAGGGCAGCCTGAATTTTGAGTGTGGCAATGGCGCAGTAGTCCGTGGGGTCCATCACGATGGTTTCCACGCGACCGACCGGCACTCCGGCAATGTAGACACTGCTTCCGGCATTCAGGCCACCGGCATTGGCAAACCGGGCTTCCACGAGATATGAGTTGCCACCAAGGATCGATCCTGAGCCCAATTTGATGGTGAGGTAGGCCACGGCGGCGATGCCAAGCAGAACAAAAATGCCAACGAGGAGTTCCAGAGTTTTGTGTTTCATGTGTCGTCAGATTCGATGTTTTCGCCGCGGTTGATCGCTGCGAGGGACTCTTCCAAGGTGGCTGCACTGTCACGAAACGCACGGACCGTGGAATCAGTGGATTCGGAAAAATCTGTGGGTGTGCCTTCAAAACATATCCGCCCATGTTCGAGAAGGGCGACCCGGTCACTGACCACCAGCGCTTCGACCACATCGTGGGTTACGATGAGTGCGGTGAACCCAAACTGACGCCGGTATTTGGCAATCATGGTAAAGACAGCATTTCGTCGCAGGGGATCGAGGCCTGCGGTGGGTTCATCGAAGAAGACGAGTTCCGGACGGGTGACGATGGCGCGGGCGAGAGCAAGGCGTTTTTGCATGCCGCCTGAGAGTTGGCCGGGATATCTGTCCGCGTGATCATGAAGTTCCAATTGTTTCAAGGCCTCGAAGCTGCGCTTGCGGATTTCATGGTTTCTTAAATTGGTCGTTTGTTCCAGCGGAAGCGCCACATTTTCCAGTGCAGTCAATGAATCGAAGAGGGCGTTGCTTTGAAAGAGAAAACTACACCTCCGGCGAAAGTTCGCGCGGGCGTGCGGATCGTTATTGCCGAGAACCCGACCATCAAAATGAATTTGGCCCGACTCCGGACGGATCACATCCGCAAGGCATTTGAGAAAAACCGATTTGCCGGCACCACTCGGGCCGAGCACGGTGAACACACTCCCTTGCGGAACCCCAAGGCTCACCCCGGACAAAATTTCCCGCCCTGCAAAACTTTTGTGCAGGTCTCGGACTTCGAGCAGGAAACTTGGTGTTTTGGATTCCATGGGGTCAGACCAGGAACGAGGTGATCACATAGTCCGCAGCGAGGACAATGATGCTTGAATGCACGACCGCGCGTGTGGTGGAAGCGCTCACGGCCCGTGCGCCGGTGGCGGTGCGGCAGCGGCGGGAGTCACCGCGAGAGAAGGAGATCATTCTGGCGGAGATACAGGCCATGTACCGCCAGGGAGTGATCCGGCGGTCGTGCTCGCCGTGGTGTGCCAAGCTTCTTCTGATCACTAAGAAGGAAGGAGAT
>JBGSVX010000533.1:0-2574 GCA_041752795.1 Terrimicrobiaceae bacterium | reverse complement strand
CTTGGTCCGACTTCGATACTTTGCTTTTTAAAGACAATGTTCTCCATGAGGAACTTTGCAACGCCCATCATCATCAACACTTGAAACACGGAAAAACCGCCGGTGAAGTTCAAACTTCCTTGAAGAAAAACGGTGGCGACCGTGAGAACCCAAAAGTTGAGACCAAGGGCAAACCAGAGGATCATCACGATAAAACCCGCAAAAACCATGGCGACCGAGCGATAGTCGCCCCCCGCCACGGATTTCCCCAGCATTAAAGCAGCCAAAACTCCCCCAATCATCACAAGAAACAATGTGATATTGAAGTTAACGGGAGATCGACTCATACTGATTTTCTGGCATTGCCCACCCCAATTGTAAAGAACCCATCAGCAATTCATAAAAAATTCCTGAGAATGGGAATGGTCCTCCCAACCCTCACAATGCCGCGGCTCCAGTGGAGGGATTTGAAAAGTGTTTTTCAAGGAATTCATTGAATTTTCCAAGGAAAACCGTGTATTCACAATCTGTGAGCAGTCCAACAGATCGCTGGGAAATATCGCCTCCGGGTATTGACGAAGCCGAATTGGTGTGGTGGGAGGAGTTCAGCGACATACAAAATACGCTCGCATGGGTTCAAACGCCGGAAATCCGACAAATCCTGCGGAGGCCTTACTTAGACGCGCTTCTCTCCGGAGTTCAAAAAAATGCCTCAATTGTGGAATTGGGCTGCGGCACTGGGTGGCTTTTGGGCTTGTTGGCCGCCCGTGGGTGCACCAAGCTGATTGGCATCGATTTTTCTCCGAAACAACTGGAAATCTCCCGACGCGAATCCCTCGAGCAGGGGTGGGCCGAACAAGCCTCCTTTTTCCTCCCCTCGGAACTTCCTTCGGATACAAGGGCGGATGTCGTTATCTGCCATGGATTTCTCCACCACCTGACAAAATCCGAGATTCGCTCAGTCCTCGAGCAAGCAAACAACCTGCTGCTACCCTGCGGACACCTGCTGATTTTTGAACCGGTGGATGGGGTTGCGGATCCCGGTTGGTGGATGCTCCCAGCAAAAATCTCCCTGCTTTTCAGTGGATGGGGTGGGATTCGCCCGATGAGTACAAAAGAAAAAGCAATTCGTGAATTGGCGGATCGGATGAACACAGCCCCCAGAGAACCCGGGCGTGGACCTTCCCCCAAGGAGATGCCTTTTAAGCGGGGGGAAATCGAAGACCTGGTATCCGGCTATTTCGCCACTGAGACAGTGCAGCCCTACATGTATTTTTCCTGGACTGTTGCCGCACGCCTCCTGCTCTTCTCCGCAACCTTTCCCCGGCTCGGAAAACTCATTACAAGTCCTTTTCTGCATCTGATGTCAGCTTGGGAACAATTCAGCTTGCACCATGCTCCTCCCGAGCTGTGGCATGGGTGGAATTTCTGCCTTTTCAAAATGAGGAAAAGTCATGCTTCCTAGAATTTCCTCACGCTTGGCCTGCGTTTGATTCCCGGCATGCTACGATACTTGCAGGTCGCCGGATTATTCCCAAGCAGCACGATTGGTGAATTTTGACGTCATGATTAGGAAAACTATTCAAATCGCAAGCCTTGATCTGTTTTGGATGCCGAGGCTCCAGGCAGCCTTGGCCGGGGACTTTGACACGGAGTTGTTTTCTACTTGGTCGCTCAAGTGGTCACGTCCCAACCCAGGGCTTTGCGTGCACAATTTCTGGTGGCTGCATTACGCACTCCAGCTCTACAAGATGCATCCCCGGTTGCAGTTCAAAAACATAACCTATCTCCGTCTTTGTGAGGCGTTTGACTGGCACTTGAGTCATGCCCTGTCGTCCGAAGCTGACCTGCTTGTTGCCATGTCCGGTTTTGGAGAATGGACGATCCGGAAGGCAGGCAAACGCGGCATTCCCGTTGTGATTGAGTGCGGCTCTACTCACACCGATTTTCAACATCAAATACTCACCGAGGAATTTGCGCGGAATGAAATTAAAAGCAGCCTTTTTCCAGACTCTTATAGAGCACGCTTAAAAAGGGAATTCAATGCCGCAGATTTCATTCAAGTGCCCAGTAGGTTTGTCGCGGAAACATTTGTTTCCAGAGGGGTTCCCAAGGAAAAAATTCTTTTGAATCCTTACGGTGCTGATGTTCACCTTTTTCGCCCACGGACACAATCCGATATGAAGAAAATTTTTCGGGTTATTTGTCCGTCTGGAGTCAACTTGAGAAAAGGAGCCCGCATCCTTGTCGAGGTATGGCGGAAATTGGGATGGAGTGCGAACGAGGCGGAGCTTCACTGGATAGGTACTCCAGGTCCGGAAACCCAGCATCTTTTCCGGGACAGCCTGCCCGGATTGATCTGGCATGGTTGGATGTCACAGCAGGAACTTGCGGTCCTGTATCGAACCTGCGATGTGATGGTGCTCCCTTCTTTTGAAGAGGGGTTTGCAAGGGTTCTTGTTGAGGCAGCGGCCAGCGGACTCGCCCTAGCTGCCACTCCAAATACGGGGGTCGAGGATTTCTTTTTTGAGTCTAGCGATGTAGGCTGGATTCTTCCAGCAAATGATGTCCATGCCGTTTGTGAACGATTGGAAT
>JBGSVX010000532.1:0-2313 GCA_041752795.1 Terrimicrobiaceae bacterium | reverse complement strand
TGAGGACGATGCGGTGGTGAGTTCCTGGTGTGATTATGGACCGGGCTTTGCGGCGTCAGTGAGTGCCGGACCAATCCATGCCACACAGTTTCATCCGGAAAAAAGCCAGGCCGCAGGTCTGGAATTGCTCCGGGGCTTCCTTCGTGCTTTGAATAAATTATGATCCTTCTCCCTGCGATTGACCTGATGGGTGGTGAAGTTGTGCGTCTCAAGCGCGGCGAAGCCACGGAAAAAACTGTGTATTCCAATGACCCCGTAGCGTGGGCGCTCAAATGGGAAGAGGCTGGAGCCGACTGGCTGCATATTGTGGATCTGGATGCGGCGTTCTCTGGTGAACCCGGAAATTTGAAGCATGTGCAGGCCATTTGCGAAGCGGTGAACATTCCTTGCGAAATTGGCGGAGGCATGAGGAATCTTGACAATGTGAGTGCGGCCTTTTCAGCAGGGGTCAGCCGGGTTGTGCTTGGAACCAGAGCCTGCGAGTCGATTGATTACGTGCGGGAGATGTGTCAGGAATTTGGTGGGGATCGCATTGCTGTCGGAATTGATTCACGCGATGGCAAGGTGGCGATCAAGGGCTGGAAAGAAACAACACCGCTGCTTGCGACAGAACTCGCGATTGCTGCGCAGGAAGCCGGTGCTGGCACGATCATCGCCACGGACATTGCGACCGATGGCATGCTCAGCGGGCCGAACTACCCGGCACTCATCGAATTGGCCGAGTTGTTGGATTGCGATTTGATTGCCTCCGGCGGTGTCTCCTCGAATGGAGACCTTGCACGCCTTGCTGCGCTTGGCTGCATTCATGGGGCCATTATCGGCAAGGCTCTCTATGATGGGCACATTGACGTGCCATTCCAAAAATTCTGAACTCCCTTGCACTCGGAAATTCCCAAGGGGTCGTTCAACGCGCATTGGTTCAACTTTTTTAACGCGGTTTCGTTTCAAATCATGATGGGTGCGCCCATCATTCTTTACGCAAAATCCATTGGAGCCTCCTCCACGGTGATTGGCATCGTGGCATCCTTCACTCCGCTGATGACTGTTTTTCAGCTTCCGGCTGCGCGGTTTTTGGATCGTTTTGGCTACCGGGAGTTTGTGTTGATGGGGTGGGGGCTGCGGACTGTGCTCATTTTTGTGGTCGCGCTGATTCCGCTGATGGGATTTTTGGATGCCTCTTCCAAAATGGCGGTGTTGCTGGCCATGTTGTTTGTTTTTAACCTCCTGCGGGGGATTTCTTCAGCGGCCTGGATGCCATGGATTGCGTCCCTGATTCCCGAATCCCGGCGCGGGCGGTTTTTGTCACTGGATCAGTTGTTCATGTATGCAGGGTGCCTGGTTTCGCTTGCGGCCTCTGCGGTGGTCATGGCCGGGCGGGTGGACCCATGGGAATACTCCCTCGTGTTTTTTATCAGTGCCGTGGGCGGTGCCCTGAGCCTCACATTCATCAAACGCATCCCGGAGGTCGCCTCACCAGAGTCTGTAAAAATCAGCTCCACTCCGGTTCCATGGCGAACGATGCTTGGCTATCGGCCATTTCAGAGAATCCTGATTTTTAATATCCTCTACATGGTCGTCGTCGGCAGTTTGGGGGTTTTTACCGTCGAGTATCTCAAAGAGTGTCTGCACTTTGATGTGGCGACCGTGCTCATCCTGTCTGGTTTCTCTTTTGTGGGAGCCCTTGTGGCGCTTCCGTTCTGTGGCCGCGTGATTGATCAAACCGGAAGCCGTCCGCTCCTTCTCCTGGCCACAGCCGTTTTTTTTCTGGTGATTGTCGGATGGTTTTTTCTGTCCTCTGGAATTCTTCCGGCGGCCTTTTTGGTCGTTGCGTTGTTGAACATTGCGGCCGGTGCCGCCTCCGCAAGTTTCAACCTTGCGAACGTGCGAATCATCATGGCCACCATGCCGGAAATGGGGCGCAACCACTTTTTTGCGCTGTTCACGGTGATCACCAGCCTTGGACTGGGCGCGTCCCCTGTTGTCTGGGGACTCACGCTTGATGCCATCGGCAGCATCGAAATCGTAGCCGGACTTTTCACGTTCCGGCGTCACAGCATCTACTTTTTGGCCTTGCTCGTTTTTAACGTGCTGTCAGGAATCGCCATCCGCTTCCTGGAGGAATCACCAACTTCAGGCCCGGCTGAACCAAATATCATCTACGGAAAACTCAAGCGTTCCCCCCGCGTCTGGCATCGGTAAAAATCCCTGACCCCGGAGAATTTGTCTTTTCCTCGGCGGATGGTTTTGTATTCTCTCCCTCCCGTTGGATTCAACGTCTAGCGTCCCTAGCTCAATGGTAGAGCAGAAGACTCT
>JBGSVX010000531.1:0-11332 GCA_041752795.1 Terrimicrobiaceae bacterium | reverse complement strand
GGGAATGACAGCCGAAAAACGGGTTTTCCCAAAAGTGTTGTTATGCCTTGCGATCGGGATGGTGCTCGGTATTGCGCAGGCCAACCGGATCACCGGGGTCTTTGCCATTCCGGTGCTTGTGGTTTGCACCCTCCTGTTTTACCCGCGTCAGATTGGATGGCTGATATTGTGTGGAGTGTTTGCGCTGGGGTTTGTCGCTGTGGAGGCCTTCATTTATTGGAACTTCACGGGGGACTGGCTTCACAGTTTGAATGCCAACCTTGGCGCACGCGGACGAAAGGGCACGGAAGCCATCCCGCTTTGGATGCTGCCATTCCGGTTCATGGGTTCCCTGTGGCGGCTTCCGGTGGATGTGTTTATGAGCAGCCTTGCGGTGGGCGGAATTCTCTATTTTTTCAAAAGCCGCAATCCCGCCGGCCGGGCCTTGGTGGTTTATGGGGCGGTTTATTTTTTGAGTTACAGTTGTGCGGTGCAGGGATTTTCCCCTCCGAGGCCGTTGGTGCGGGATGGGGACAGGTTCCTCGCAAGCCTGGCTTTTCCACTTTCGATTCTGGGTGTGGGCGGGATTTTGTTGCTGTGGAGTTTTGTGCCTGCGGCCCTCAAAGGGCGTCCACTTTTTCAGTGGCTTGAACGCAGACCGTGGGTCGGACTGTTTGTGTTTGTTCCGGTCATGGTCATTGCCGGAGACCGGACAACCGGCGTTCCCAATTACCTTGAGGAAATTCGCGAAGTGATCCTCGCACAAAAGCCGGGAGCGGTCATTGTTTCGCATCCGCCCATGCGTGCGGTCGCGCAACTTGCGGCCCCCGAAGAGGCGTCTGCTCTGAATTGGAAGCTCTTCAAGAATGTGCTTCAGCCTAACCCTGACCTCACACAAGCGCTTGCAGGCGCGGACGGTCTCTGGCTCATTCGCAAACACGCATGGATCTCCAATCGCAAACGCAGCGAGGAGGGCAACAAAGACCAACTTTCCGCGTTGGCTTCCTACTTGGTGCCACCATTTGATGGATGGTTTCCCGCACGCTCAGTGCTCAAAGGCGATGTGCCGGACTTCTTGTTTTTGGAGAGGGCCGGGAGCCCGCCGGAACCTTTGGATATTTCGCGGTTCCTGCCTTCGCTGCCCGCACGTTGGGACTTTGATAAACAACCGACCGAATGGAAGTTGGACAATCAACAAATCCCCGAAGGCCTGGCCGGCAGGGAGCTTTTTGTGTTCTTGCGGTATGCCTCAGACCGCACCGAACCGGTTCGCCTCTGGCTGGAATTTGAGACCTCTGACAAAACCCCACTCGTCCTCACCTTCAAACCTTACTTGTTCCGAGACATGAGCCCGGACTTTTTTGCCTTCCGGGTCCCCCCCGATGCCACCTCCTTCTCCGTTCGATTAAAAGTGTCCCCATCCACCAAATGGCTCGAAATCGAGAGGATGGACATTTTTGCGGCCTCAAAGGCCAAATGAATGAATTTCGGAGCGGGATTGCACGAGCCAGCGCATTCAGTGTAGGTTTTTATGATGTTTCGAGTGTTTGTTCTCTTGAGTGTGGTGGCTTTGGTTGGTTGTTCTGCCCCGGAGGTTGAAAACTATTCCCGTCCAAGGACCGCGCGGGTTGATTGGTTGGGGCATCAGTCATTTTTGATCACGACCTCGCTTGGAAACAAAATCCTGACCAATCCGTTTTTTCCTGGCACGAGTTCGCGGGACATGCCCGACAATTTGAAGCCCGATGTGGTTTTGATTTCGCATGAGAGCAAGGAGAGCAACAACACCGATGTGTATGAAAATTACCCTGTGGTATTTCGCGGCAGTGTCGGGATGGGCATTAACAATGCCGGCGGAACGAGGATTCGCGGCCTTGCGATTGTGCCTGATCCCAGCCGTCCAGATCCCATGAAAATGAATCTGGTCTTTTCCTGGACTACGGATGGCATGAAAATGTGTTTTCTTGGAAATCCTGCTGTTCCGCTCACCGCGTCCGAAGCCGCACAAATCGGGGCGGTGGACATTTTGTTTTTGCCTGTGGGCGGGAACCTTTCGGCGGGTCAGCGTGCCCAAGTGGTCTCTCAGTTGCGGCCCCGAATCATTATCCCCATGGGTCGCTCCGGAGAAATTGCCTCTTGGGCTTCCGGCTTTGCAAAAGTCCATCGCATCGAAGGCCGCTCCGTTCTGCTGAACCGCGAAGCGCTGCCCCATGAGCCCGTGGCCTTGGTCTTCACACCGTGACGGCCTGTAGACTCAGACAAGGCCTGTTCGGATTGTTCGTTGTAAGCGCTGTTGGGTTGTCCACTCCTGGATCGGCAGCATCCATGACCGATCCCGAAATTCAGGAATTCGTGAGCGGGATTTCCCAAACACGGGGTCAGGACACGATGTCCGCGAACTACAAAGAGACTCGCAAGCTCGCTTTGCTCAAGGAGCCGGTCCTTGATGAGGGGACGCTCATTTTTCGCGCCCCGGCCATGTTTCGCAAAGAATCTTCCAAGCCTGGCGGCGCACTCAATCTTAGTGATGGCTCCACTTTGTGGGTTGTGTTCCCTGACAAAAACACCGCCGAAAAATACCCACTCAAATCCAATCGCGCGCTTCAGGATTCTTTTTTGGCTCTATCAAAAGCCTTCAATCTCACCGAGCTCAGCAGGGAGTTTGATGTCCGCGGTGAGAGGAACGATGGAAAGGTCACTCTCTCACTGCTCCCCAGACGCAAGGGGCTCAAACAAACCATCCGGTCCGTCGTCGTGAGCTTTGGTTCCAAAAATGAAATCAAAGCCGTCGAGGTTGAGGCCATGAATGGCAACCGCACCTCCTTCCAACTCACAGACGAGCGCAAACTCAAAGTCCCGGAGAACATATTTCAGTTCACCCCCCAACCTGGCATGACCGTCTCCGCGCCCCTCGGCGAGTGAAGGCGCAACTGGCTCTTTATCAGTGCTCAATCCGCGTCATCTGTGGTTCGTTTAGATCTCTGCTGTGAGGCCAAGGCATCTCCACCATGGTTTTTTTCGGGGCGCTTTAAGCCGAACACAAAGTCGGGGGTTGGGGTCAGTTTTGTTTTACCGCAGGAATTGATTCGATGCGTTTGGCGTGGTAGGTCGTTCCATTCTGGATCGCGAGGATTGTGATGGCGTCGGGGTTGGCGTCCACCAGAAGGTAGGTGTACATTCGGCTTGGGATGTCGGCACCGGATTCCTTGTCAATGCTGGTGGTGACGAGCAATTCACCGTCCACTTTCCAATAGCCTTCATCGACATAGGAGCCGTCGAGACGGTAGTTCACCCGCTTTCCGTCCGCGGTATAAGTGAACAGGGAGTTTTCGTCGGCCCAACTTCCCACCATGCTGGTTTGCGCCTTCTTCAGCATTTTCTCCCGCGATGGGGTCTTCCATTCTTTGAGGAAATTCGCACACTCCTTCCGGTTGCTTTTTTCCGCCCAATCCAATGCAGTCAATCCCTGTTTGTCGCGCATGGTGAGGTCCGCGCCATAAAGCAGCATCTGGATCACTTTGGGAGCCAGGTCTCCGTATTTGCATGCCTCGATAAATGGGGTCACTCCCACCTTGTTCGGGATATTGGGATTGGCGCCAGCGGCCAAAAGCTTTTCGCGGAAGCGTTCGTTTTCACCGAACAGCCAGTTCACAGTGCAGCGGAGCGGGGTTTCTCCATTTTTGGGATTTTGGTAGTTGGGATTCGAACCACGCTCCAGCAAATATTCTGCGACATTGGTGCGGCGCGCATTGATTGCAGTCATCATGGCGTTATTTCCGCTGCCGGGATCGAGCACTGAATCAATCGGAAACCCGGCATCAAGCAGCCGTTCAACGCCGGGGACGTCGCCGGCTTTTACCGCCTTGGCCATCAGCCACTCCGGGCTGGTGTTTTCGAATGGCGTTTCTGTGACTCCGTATTCCTTAAGCAATTTTACTGCTCGTTCATTACCTCGTTCACTTGCCACCTTCATCGGCGTCCCGGTCTGTGCAGGTGCCTTGGGGTCGACTCCCAGCCACATCAGCCACTTCATCGCATGTTCATTTTCCCGACGGGAGGCGTGAGTCAACAAACTGTCGCCCGAGGGCAGAACAGCATCCGCTTTTGCGCCGCCGGCAATGAGTGCGCAGCGCATGTAATCCGAAGTAAGGCCGAACCATCCACACGTGTCGGCATAAGGCAAGCCTCCCTTCTCATTTGGCCTGTTGGGATTGGCACCCATCATCAAGAGGTAAACGACAACAATCTCTTGTTGGTTGCTGATAGCGCGCGAGAGGGCCGTGTTGCCTTCATTGTCATATGCGTCGATGCTCGTGCCATCCGCGAGCATCGTTTCCAGGGTGTTCAAATCACCCATTCTTGCCGCATTGGTGAACGACCGCTGCACGTGCTGAGGCGCTCCTTTCGGACTCTCCGGATCCATGGACCCGGCGCCTGTTTCAGTGGCTTTCATCAGCGAAATGATCGCGTGATCTCCTCGTTTGATCGCAAGGGCCATCGGCAGATTCTCGGGCGCGACTCCCGGGGGGGTCAAATCCGCGCCGAGCCACAGCAAGACTTCGACAGTTGATGCATTGCCCTGGCCCGCTATGGCCGACATGAGAGGCGTGAAATTCTTGTGGTCTTGAATATTTAATTTGGCACCACGAAGCAGCAGAACGTCCCGAATCAAAGCGCGATCATATTCAGGTCCCTCCACGGCGTAGTGGAGAGGAGTTTTTCCAAAGGTGTCCTGAAGATTGGGATTCGCACCAGCCATGAGACACATGAGGGCCTCATTTTCTTTGATACGTTCCACTGCCTCATGGAGCAGTCCCCTCCTGGAGGAGTTAGTCAGGACATTAATGTCCCCATCAAAGAGATTCAGACTCTGTTTGAACTGGAAATCGGACCCCTTTTCAATTGCAGCGAGGGGATCCAAGATTGCATCACTCTCCGGGGCGGCCCCGAGACTTCCCAAGGACGAGCAAACGGCTGCCAACAAGACAAACCAATTCGGGTGAATAGTCACGTTGCCAACAAGGCTAAATGTGGCCGTGCGACTTGCAAGAAGAAACCGGATTGGGGGCTTGAGTCAAAGTGGCATCGGTATCATGCCGATGATCCCAAACAAGACCATTGGCTGGAAGCCAATGCCACGGTCTCATGCTTTCGCTCCCGGCTGGCATGGGCGGATGAGGGCACTGTCGGGGTCGTAGTTGAGGTAGGGGCCGAGCCATTTTTCGACGTCCGCGATGTTCATATTTTTGCGGGCGGCGTAGGCGTCAATTTGGTCTTTTTCGATTTTTCCGACGGCGAAGTATTTGGCTTCGGGGTGAGCGAAGTAGAGGCCGCTGACGCTTGATCCGGGGAACATGGCGAGGCTTTCGGTAAGGGTGATGCCTGCGGCTTTTTCCACGTCGAGGAGGTTCCAGATCGCGTATTTTTCGGTGTGGTCCGGTTGGGCGGGGTAGCCGGGGGCGGGGCGGATGCCCTGATATTTTTCGCGGATGAAATCTTCGGTTGTGAGGGTTTCGGATTTTCCGAAGCCCCATTCGTCGCGCACAAATTTGTGGAGAAATTCTGCGAATGCCTCGGCGAGGCGGTCGGCGAGGGCCTCGGCCATGATCACATTGTAGTCATCGTGGTTGGCTTTGAAGCGGGCGACAATTTCGGGGAGGCCATGTCCGGTGGTGACCGCAAAGACGCCGACATGGTCGGGCAAAGGGCCCGGTGCCACGAAGTCCGCGAGCGAGAAGTTGGCCTGGCCCACTGGTTTTTTTGTTTGTTGGCGCAGGCAGTGCAAAGTCGCTGCGATGTGGTTTCGTGATTCGTCGGAATAAACCACGATGTCCTCTGCTCGGCGGTTGGCAGGAAACAGGCCGCAGACTGCACGCGGTTGCAGGAGCTTGTTCACGACAATTTCTTCGAGGAGCGCTTTGGCATCCTGGAAAAGTTTTGTGGCTTCTTCGCCGACTTTGGGATCTTCCAGAATGGCCGGGTAGCGGCCCCGCAGTTCCCATGTGTGGAAAAATGGAGACCAGTCAATGAATGGCACAAGGTCCTCCAGGGAGACCGGCACGTAGCGGCCCGACTCCGGGGGCACTGACCCACAAATCACAGGGCCCACAAAGGCAGGTTGCGGCAGATTTTCAAAATCCAAACCCGGAGCATTGGCCATGGCATCGGAAAGAGTGAGCATGGGTTTCCCTGCGGTGCGGCCGGCGTGTTCGACTCTGAGTGTCTCGTAGTCGGAATGAAGCGTTTTCATGAACGCGGGTTTTTGTTCATCGCTCAACAGGGCGCTGACCACATTCACGGAGCGGGAGGCATCCAGAACGTGAACGACGCCATGGGGATAGTATTGCTCAATTTTTACGGCCGTGTGGGCTTTGCTTGTGGTGGCTCCGCCAATGAGGAGCGGGATCGTGAAGCCCTCGCGGTTCATTTCTTTGGCCACATGAATCATTTCATCCAAGGAGGGTGTGATTAAACCGGAGAGCCCAATCACATCGGCGTTGCGTTCGCGCGCGGCATTCAGAATTTTTTCGCAGCTGACCATCACGCCGAGGTCAATGATCTCGTAGTTGTTACAGGCAAGGACCACGCCGACGATATTTTTGCCGATGTCGTGCACATCGCCTTTCACGGTGGCCATGATCACTTTTCCGGCGGCGCGTTGATCCGGATTGGCTGCTTTTTCCGCTTCCAGATACGGGGTGAGCCATGCCACGGATTTTTTCATCACGCGCGCACTTTTTACAACCTGGGGCAAAAACATTTTGCCCGCTCCGAAGAGGTCGCCCACCACTTTCATTCCGTCCATGAGCGGGCCTTCGATCACCAACAGGGGGCGCACGTATTTTTTAAGGGCCTCCTCGGTGTCGGCATCAATAAATTCGGTGATACCACGAATCAGCGAGTGTTTAAGCCGTTCCTCGACTGATCCCGAGCGCCAGGCATCATCCTGCTTAACCGCCTCCTTGGATTTTCCCTTCACAGTTTCTGCAAACGTCACGAGGCGTTCCGTTGCCTCCGGGTTGCGGTCAAAGAGCACATCTTCGATGAGTGCAAGAAGGTCCTTGGGGATCTCTTCATAAACTGCCAACTGACCGGCGTTCACGATGCCCATGTCCAGACCGGCGCGGATGCCATGATAGAGAAATGCGGCATGCATGGCCTCGCGAACCGCGTTGTTGCCACGGAACGAAAACGAGATGTTGCTAATGCCTCCGCTCACGCGGGCGTACGGGAGGTTTTGTTTGATCCAACGCGTGGCCTCGATAAAGGCTTTGGCGTAGGCGTTGTGCTCTTCGATGCCCGTCGCGACGGTGAGCACGTTCGGGTCAAAAATGACGTCTTCGCCCGGGAACCCGACCTCCTCGGTGAGGATTTTGTAGGCGCGTTCGCAGATGGCAATTTTGCGTTCGAAGGAATCGGCCTGACCCTGTTCGTCAAAGGCCATTACAATCGCGGCAGCACCATATTGGCGCACGAGGCGGGCCTGACGTTTGAACTCTTCCTCTCCGCCCTTGAGCGAAATCGAGTTCACGATGCCCTTGCCCTGAATGCATTTCAGCCCGGCTTCAAGGACCTCCCACTTCGAGGAATCAATCATGATCGGGACCTTCGAAATCTCCGGTTCCGCCGCGATGAGATTCAGGAACCGGGTCATGGACGCCACGCCATCGAGCATGCCTTCGTCCATGTTGATATCAATAATCTGGGCACCTGCGATCACCTGCTGACGGGCAACCGCAAGGGCTTCATCAAAATTGCCAGAAAGGATCAGCTTCGCAAACTTCGGCGAGCCGGTCACATTCGTGCGTTCGCCGATGTTGATAAATGGAATCTCCGGCCGGGCAACAAATGGTTCCAGGCCGCTGAGCCGGAGCGTGTGTTCGCGGGTTGAGCGCTGACGTGGTGGCAGGCCGCGAATCGCTTCCGCCATAGCGCGGATGTGGTCCGGCGTGGTGCCGCAGCATCCGCCGATGATGTTCAACCATCCCTGTTCGGCCCATTCCCGAAGTTGCGGGGCGAGGGATTCCGGAGTTTCCGGGAACCCGGTCGGCGAGAGCGGATCAGGCAAACCTGCGTTCGGGTAGGTGCTCACGTAGAACGGGGAAATCCGCGACAGTTCCTCGATGTAGGGCCTCATTTCCTTGGGTCCCAGCGCGCAATTGAGTCCGACTGAGAGCAATGGGAAATGCGAGATTGACGTGAGAAAAGCTTCCACGGTTTGCCCGGTGAGCGTGCGGCCACTGAGGTCCGTGATCGTACCGCTGACCATCACCGGGTGGCGGTCGGCGGGGTCCGGGATATTGGCCTCAAAATATTTTGCAATCGCGAAAAGAGCCGCCTTGGCATTGAGCGTATCAAAAATTGTTTCCACGAGCAGGATGTCCACTCCGCCGAGGATCAGATTTTCGATTTGTTCGTAATACGAATCCACCACCTGCTGAAAGTTCACGTCCCGAGCGCCGGGATCATTCACATCACGCGATAGTGACAACGTGCGATTGAGGGGTCCGATGGCGCCGGCCACAAAAACCCGGCGGTCATGGCAGGCGTCCGCTGCCTCGCGGGCCAGTCGCGCGGCCTCGCGGTTGATTTCCGGCACGAGATCTTCCATTCCGTAATCCGCCATCGCAATGCGGGTGGCACTGAATGTGTTCGTCTCAATGATATCCGAACCTGCGGCAATGTATTGATCGTGGATGCTGCGAATGACTTCCGGCTTGGTGAGAACAAGGAGGTCATTGTTTCCTTTCACATCAGAGGGCCAGTCTTTGAATCGCTCACCTCGGTAGTCCGGCTCTTCGAGTTTGTGACGTTGGACCATGGTGCCCATCGCGCCATCCAGAAAGAGGATGCGTTCGGCAAGGAGGGATTCAAGGAGTGTGCGGGTCGATTTCATGCGGACTGATGGGATTTCTCCGTGCGGAGTGGGTTGAGAATGGGTAAATTGGTTTTATTATGAGCAGGATACGTTTTGAAATTGTTCCGCCGGTTCGAAATCTCGATGAGCCGGTTTTCGTGTGTGGGAGTCATCCGGACTTGGGAGAATGGGATCCGGCCCGTGCCCTTCGTTTGGAATACCGGGCTCCTTGGCACTCGGGTTCCATCGAAACTGATGCGCCGTTTGAATACAAAATTCTGCGCGGCTCGTGGCAAAGCGAAGCGGTTGACGCCTATGGAAATGTGCCTTCGAACTTTTCCCACTCCCCCTGGCTGGACGCAACGTGTCATCACACGGTCGCCGATTGGAAAGACACGTATGCCGGACGCCTCACCAGCGAATGCCTGCCCTCGCGAATTTTGGCGGGGACGCGGGACCTGCTCATCTGGCTGCCACCGTCCTACGGAACCGATCAGAATTTTCCCGTGATCGTTCTGAGTGATGGCACCAACATTTTTGATCCTGCCACGAGTTTCACCGGAATAGACTGGGCGGCGGATGAGTGGGTCACGGCTCTGCGCATGAAGGGAGTTTTTCCCGAGGCTATCATCGTCGCCGTCTGCCACCCTGAGGGCTACAACGAAGATAATATCACGTTCCGGGATTTCGATCTCTCGCCGGAACTTGGAGGAGCCGCTTATGCCGAATTTCTCGTTCACGAACTCATTCCCCACTTGGATACCCACTACCGCACGCTTGCCGAACCCTCCGCAAGGATCCTCGGTGGCGCCTCCCTCGGGGGATTGCTCGCATTTTATACCGCCTTGCATCACCCGGGCGTCTTCAGCAAATTTGCCTGCCTCTCGACGTCGTTCGAAGATGTCTCCCAAAGCCTCCCGTGCAACTCCGGTCAGCTCCTTGCCCTCGAAGCCCTTCCCGCAATGCCCGCCGATACCCGCATGTTTTTTGATTACGGAGAGTCCGGCCTCGACGAATGTTACGAGGTCTATCACGCCGAACTTGATGGCCTGCTCCGCAGCAAAATGGACCCCGCCCGGTTCTCTATTCGATCTGTCCATGGCGGCACCCACTCGGAATTGTCGTGGCGCCTGCGATTCGGCGACGCCCTGCGATTCCTCATGGGAAATAAAACAAATCAACATATTTAGATATTTAAATGCGTTGTCTTGAAAGTTCAAGTGTTTAGCCCTCATATTTCACACGACCGAGTCCTTCCGGAAACTAGGGGTCAGTGTGCATATTCTATCATTTTGCAATTGACATCCAAGGCCATTATTGTTGAGGTCAATGGATGGCGAGGAGCATTCGCATTGAGTATGCCGGGGCGAGTTACCATGTGATGGCTCGAGGGAATCGTCGTCAGGCGATTTTTGTGGATGATGATGACCGGCGGTTCTTTTTGAAGTGTCTCGCTGAGGTTTGTGAGAAGACGGGGTGGCGCGTCCATGCGTGGGTCTTGATGGGCAACCATTACCATCTATTTATCGAGACGCCGGAGGCGAACCTTGTGGAGGGGATGAAATGGTTTCAGAACACGGTGACAAGGCGTTTCAATACGCGGCACGGGGAGTGGGGGAGGTTGTTCGGCGACCGCTACAAATCGGTGGTCGTTGAAGCCGGGCTGCCGGCCTACCACACAACACTTTGGGAATATATTCACCTCAACCCGTGCCGGGCGGGATTGGTCGATTACCGGAAGGGAAAAAGTTTGTTGGATTATCGGTGGAGCAGTCTGGCCGGCGGGTTTGCGCTGCCGCCAGACAAACGGCCGACGTGGCTTGCCTCTGCGGAGGTGTTTTCGATGCTGGGGTATCCGGATACGTTGGCTAGTCGCCGGGAGATGGTTGAGCAATTGGATCAGAGAGGCCGTACGGAGGGCAAAACGAGCGGGATTCCGGCAAAAGAGGAGGGTGTGGATGGGCGGATGAGCGATTTGAGGAAAGGTTGGTATTGGGGAAGGCAGGAATTTGCCGAGAAGTTACTCAAAATGACGGGTGCACTCGACAAAGTGAGACGCTCGCGAGGCTACAAACGCACACAAGAAGTGCTGGAACATGGGGAATGGAGGGCGAGAGAGATTCTCAATGAAGGGCTGAAAAGAGAGGGGCTTGGGAGGGGCCATTTGCGCGAGTTGTGGGCTAGTGATCCACGCAAAGTGGGCATCGCGCAGCAGATCTGGAAAGAGACGACAGTAAGTCAGAATTGGATTGCGGACCATTTGGAAATGGGAACTGCTGCGTATGTGAGTTTGTGTCTGCATCGCCGGGCCGGAGGTGGGAAGGGACGGAGGAAAACTCCCTAGAAGTGAAATAATATGCACCCTGACCCGAATGGCACGAACTTAAGGATCATTTTGGACTCGCTCGGCGGTTTTTGTTCGGGCGGTTTCTGCGGGGAACATGGCCCATCATTGCGCGTGGTTTGGTGAGGAGCTGATAGTTTTTTGGTCTTCGC